>JBLGAM010000123.1:0-9224 GCA_047612305.1 Planctomycetota bacterium
CGATTACTCACATCCTCCCCACTATCCGTAGCTATTCCCTCAGAGAAAAAGTATTTAAGTGGGAATACCCCAAACTCTGTTTGTATCGCCTTACTATTTGCGACTCTAGAAACGGTGGAAATGTCCATGTCGATTCTTTCCGCAATATCTTTCAAGATCATTGGTCTAAGATTCGTCTCATCCCCATCCAGGAAAAACTCCTTTTGATAGTTTAATATTGCCTCCATGGTCCGTAATAGCGTGTTTTGACGTTGCTTAATCGCGTCGATAAACCACTTGGCTGCGTCCAACTTCTGTTTTACGAAAGAGACTGTTTCTTTTAATTTTTTATCCTTCTTATCACTCTTATCGTATGCATCAAACATTTCTGAATACGATCGGGAAATTCGAAGTTCGGGAGCATTTTTTGAATTAAGGCTAATTTCAAATTTACCTCCAACTTGACTAAGCATAAAGTCAGGAATAATATATTGAGTTCTTACTAAGCCTTCTGCCACACCACCCGGCTTAGGATTAAGCCTAGTAATCAGATTCACAGCACATTTAATTTCTTCCTCTGAGAGGTTACATTTTTTCTGAATTTTTGAATAGTGCTTTTTAGTAAATTCCTCGAAGCAATCTTGGATGATCATCAATGCATGTCGAACAGCTGGATCATCAGGATGCTCTTTTCGCTCCAGTTGTATCATCAGGCATTCCTGGAGATTTCGTGCAGCAATTCCTGCCGGATCAAAAGTTTGGATTTTTCGGAGAATTTCCTCCAGCTCATCGTAATCCGTTTCTATATTTTGGCTGAAGGCCAGATCGTTAATGATCGCTTCCAAATCCCTTCGGATATAACCATCATTTTCGATACTTCCGATTAGCTGTTTTCCAATTGTTTTTTGACCCTCATCGATTCTTAAAAAATTTAATTGAGAGATCAACTGCTCATGTAAGGAGCTATTACTTGAAATGGGCATTTCACGATCATCATCATCAGGAGAGTAGTTGCCATCTCCCTGCATTTTGTATCCACCGTAGTCATCATCGAGGTAATCGTCAATATTCACATCACGCTCTTCTGAAGAAAAATCTTCTTCAAAATTATCTTCGTATTCATCATCTGAGCTCTCCTGATCTTCAGTTTTCCCTTCTTCCAAAGCAGGATTGATTTCGAGTTCTTCTTCAATTCTAGTATCTAGTTCTGCAGTTGGTACCTGCAGTAGTTTAATAAACTGAATCTGCTGAGGAGAAAGCTTTTGAGAAAGTGACTGGCTAAGATTTAATTTTTGCATTCAGAATTAGAATAAACCTTGATTACGGTCCAAAAAAAGCTTTTTCATTTGAAAAAACTATCTTATCAAAGTTAGGAAAAAGGAGCAATTTTTTGATAAAAAGCTTATTTAATCGTTTTTTTGCTCTCCACATATTTTAAGCAGGAAATCTTACCTTCCGAAAAATAAATTACCACATGGCATTTAACAAGCGGGTCAAAATCAAAACCATCCTAGAACAGCCTCCAATTGGCTCAGAAGTAACGCTCATGGGCTGGATTCGGACCAAAAGAGGAAATAAAAATGTATCCTTCATTGCACTAAACGATGGCTCCATTCTCACCAATTATCAAGTGGTGGCAGATCCATCGTTAATCAGCGAAGAAGTCTTGAAAAAATGTTCTACAGGTGCCTGCATTAAGGCTTCCGGAATAGTAACTGCATCACAGGGATCTGGCCAAAATTCTGAGTTAATCGCTTCTACTATTGAAATCCTTGGGGAAGCTGATCCTGAAAAATACCCATTGCAACCAAAAAAGCACTCACTTGAATTTCTTCGAGAGATCGCACATTTGAGAATGCGTACCAACACCTTTAGTGCAGTATTCCGTGTAAGGCATGCTTTGGCTTTCGCAGTCAATAAGTATTTCAATGATAAAGGCTTCTTTTATATTCATACGCCAATTATAACTGCATCTGATGCTGAAGGAGCTGGTGAGACATTCAAGGTAACTACACTGAACTTGAATAATCCTCCAAAAACAGCAGATGGCAAAATTGATTTTAAACAAGATTTCTTTGAGCGAGAAACAAATCTGACAGTCTCTGGACAATTAGAAGGCGAATTGGCAGCAATGGCATTGGCAGAAATCTATACCTTCGGTCCTACCTTCCGCGCAGAAAACTCAAATACCACCCGTCACCTCGCTGAGTTTTGGATGATTGAGCCTGAGATGGCTTTCTATGATGCGGAAGACAATGCAGACCTTGCAGAGGACTTCTTGAAGTATATCATCAACTATGCCTTGGAAAACTGTCAAGAAGATCTTCAATTTCTTGAAGGAAGGTTAGCCGAAGAAGAAAGTGCAAAGCCTGCCGATCAGCGAGCAGAGTTGGGTTTGATTGACAAATTAAAATTTGTCTCAGAAAATGATTTTATCCGGATCACCTATACCGAGGCTATTGACATTCTTCGGAATTCCAATCCTAACAAGAAAAAGAAATTCCAATATCTGATCGATTCCTGGGGTGCTGACCTACAGTCTGAGCACGAGCGATTTTTAGTGGAGAAGCATTTCAAAAAACCGGTAATTCTTACGGATTACCCTAAAGAAATCAAATCCTTCTACATGCGTCAAAATGAGGATGGTAAAACAGTAGCTGCGATGGATATATTATTCCCAGGCATTGGTGAGATAGTAGGAGGTTCGCAGCGAGAAGAGCGATTAGACGTACTGACCAATCGAATGGAGGAGATGAACATTCCTCAAGAAGAAATGTGGTGGTACCTCGATACCAGAAGATTTGGAGCCACGCCTCATGCTGGCTTTGGATTAGGCTTTGAGCGAATGGTCCAGTTCGTCACGGGTATGGGGAATATCAGAGACGTCATCGCATTCCCGAGGACACCTGGAAATGCAGAATTCTAAACAAAATCCCCGGCTGAGAAGTCGGGGATTTTGTTTAACTGACAATTTTAATTCTCCGAGCGATAGGAACACAAAGAAGACTAAATACTATTGCAATGTAGCCTACTAGATTATAATTGATCAACTCCCCAGCTGCATTTTCTCCAATGATGATTCCTGCTATTAGCGATGCAAATCCAGTAGCTATTTGCTGAATGGCAGAGTTAAAGCTCAGAAAGCTTCCTCGATTTTCGGGCCTTGCTGTGCCGGTTATGATTGCGGCAGCTGGAACATATCGACCATTGGAAGTCACAAAAAACATGGTCGACACCATCAAAACAAAAGGAATAGGTGTTACTCCAAGATTGGTGATGATGGCTATTGGGATCACATTCAAAACCATGAAAATGGTGAAAATTCTAAGCTTACCATATTTGTCTGAAAGCTTACCAACCCAAGGAGAAGTGAAGATAGTAAAAGCCCCTCCGGCCATATAGACATATGTAAGTTGCATCTCAGAAAAACCGACATTCGCCACCATATAAGCACTCAAAAATGGGATAATCATAAACTGCCCAAACATCATCATGACAGACAAAGTAATCGCTAGCATTTGATTGGAGTTGCTTGTTACTCTTCGAATCACCACCATGGGATTGGGACGAACCAAATCATTCTTCAAATGCTCTGTGATATTAGGGATATAACGAAATATCATCCCCAGACTCAAAACCGATAGTCCTGTAAGAATATAGAATGGCGTGTGCCAATCGGACAAACTAGCTAAGAATAAGCCCATCGGAACTCCCAAAACTGAAGCGACTGAAAAAGCAGCCATTACCAGCCCCATTGCCCTTCCTCTTCGGTTGTCGGGAACCACATCTCCGATAATTGCCAAGATCAAGGCTGATGTCAAGCCCCCAAATATTCCGGAGAGAACTCTTGCAGCAAGTAATATTGGGTAACTAGGAGAAAGTGCACAGCCTAAAGTAGCTATCGCAAACCCTACATACACCCAAAGTAAAATTTTCTTTCGATCAAATCGATCCAAAAAAAATGCCCCGAAAAAGCTGGAGATTCCTGCGCTAAAGGTATATGAAGAGACCAAAAGCCCAAACTCTCTGGGTGATATCTCAAAAATTCGCATGAGCTGAGGTCCAAGCGGCATCAGGATCATAAAATCAACGATGTGAATAAAATTAATGGCCGCTAGCGTCCAAAGGATTATCTTTTCTTTTTGCATATGAAAAATTACTAGTCAGAGAACCCCAAGAGAAAAATAAAAGTTTTAATGAACATTTAAGAAATACCTAGCTCAAGGTATGTGGTTGGTATGGCTTCGATAATATCGGAAGCAATCAACCCTCTTCTTTTTGGTTTTCCAACTAATTCTCCAGCTAGTCCATGATGAAAAACCCCACAAAGCGCAGCATTTTCTGGGGAATAACCCATTCCTAAGTAGGCTGCAATCATTCCAGTCAAAACATCCCCCGATCCCCCAGTACCCATATACTGCGTTCCTGAAGAATTGAAAATCTGACGACCATCAGGAAGTGCAATCAGTGAATTAGCTCCTTTAAGAACGACTAATAATTCATTTTCTTTTGCAAAGTTTTTTGCCTTTTCAATTCGATCAAAATAATCTTTAGACGGCCCTACCAATCTTTGAAATTCTCCTATATGAGGAGTTAGAATGGAGTGTTTAGGAATTAACCGAATCAATTCCGGATGCTCCGCCAAGAGATTAATCGCATCAGCATCAATTACGATAGGCTTCCTGTAATTCTCCAAAATATAAATAAATAGCTCCCTCCTGTTGGTAATACCCCAGCCTGGGCCGATTCCAATGGAATCAAATCTTGATAAATTCAGCTTCTCTAATGCAATACACATCACCTCTGGAATAGCAGTTTGGATTATAGAGACACCTATTTCATCTACAAGGCAAGTCACCAAACCAGCGCCAGTCCGCAATGCACTTTTGCAGGACAGTTGGACTGCACCCATTTTACCATAACTCCCACCAACAAGCAGTATATTTCCGAAATCTCCTTTAAAGCTGAAGCGATTATATGTACGATGTAAGGGTTTTATGTCTTGCGCTTTCAGGTAATATCTGTTAGTAAATAATTGATCCGAATCCGCCACTGTAATTCCTATCGGCAAGACCACAAGAGCTCCACTGAACTTTGCATATTCAGGTGCAAAGAGAGATAATTTCGGGAATTGAAAAGAAACAGTCACATCCGAATGAACTGCAGCTACAAACACACCTTCTTCTGCTGGAATTCCGGAGGGTAAGTCAACACTGATAATCTTACCTTTAAATTGATTGATCCAGTTAATCTTTGCTACAGCACCATCTCGAAGAGGGCCTTCCAATCCAACTCCTAAAAAACAATCAATCAGAATATCTACAGAATTAACATCAAATTGGTCCCAGATAATGCAAGGAATACTTAGTGGCAACAATTCATTATTAAAACTTACATCAGGACTCAGCTTCTGGTTGGAATCAAACATTTCAACCACCTTGATAGAATAATTATTCTCTGCCAAAAGCCTCGCAATGGCAAGGCCATCGCCACCATTATTTCCAGGACCTACTGCAATAAGAATTTGAATATCTTTAGCAAAATTTTCATTCAAAAACCAGGTCACAAATTCAATTGCGGCTTTCTCCATTAATTCATGACTAGTCATACCTGACTTTTCTAAGAATGTTTGGTCTAAATACTTTACCTGATTTCCTGAATAAATTTTTTGCATCAACTCGCTATTGAAGGTTCTAAATCTTTTTTTGGAATACTCACAAGCAATAAAAAGCCTAATCCTACAAGAAAGAAAACACCAAGAGAAAGTGCACTATTCCGCATATTTCCTGTTACTTGCTCAATTACTCCATAGGAAAATGTGCCTAAAACAATAGCAAGCTTCTCTGTAACATCATAGAAACTAAAGTAAGAGGCATGATCTGTAGAATTTTTTGGGATCAATTTGGCAAAGGTAGATCTAGAAATGGCTTGAATGCCTCCCATCACTAATCCAACCACAAAAGCTAAAGCGAAAAACTCATAAACAGTGTAGACATAATAGGCGGATCCACAGATACCGACCCAAATAAATACCATAATGACCAAGCTCATCTTATTGCCAAGTTTTTTGGAAATAAAGGCAAATAAAAAGCTACCCGCAATTGCTACGATTTGAATTATAAGAATTGTGATAATCAATTGATCTCCTGGCAAACCTAATTCTTTATCTCCAAAGGTAGCAGCAAGATACATGACCGTCTGCACCCCCATAGAGTAAAAGAAGAAAGATGCCAAAAATCTAGACATTACCTTGATCCCCTTTACTTCCTTGAAAACTGAGCGAATTTCTAGATATCCTTTCAGGAGAAATTCCCTTTTTATCTTTTTATCATAAACATTTTTCGGCAATACTCTAAAAGGGATTTGAGAGAATCCAGCCCACCAAATCCCAGTAATTAAGAAGGAAAAGCGAGGTGCAAAGCTATCATCAGAAATTCCAAACCACTCTGGAAAAGTGATCATCACAAGATTAAAAACCAATAAAATCACACTCCCAACATATCCAAGTGCAAAGCCTTTGGCGCTCAAGTGATCATAGTCCTCTCGAGCAGAAATCTCAGGGAGGAAGGCGTTGTAAAAAACAATACTTCCAGCATACCCAATACTAGCTAGGACACTACAGGCAATTCCAAATTCCAAATTATCTCCATCAAAGAAAAATAAACCAATACAGGCAATTGATCCCAAATAAGCGAAAAACTTCATAAACTGAAGCTTCTGACCACTGGCATCTGCAACGCCCGAAAGAAGAGGAGAAACTAATGCAATCATTAAAAAAGAAAATGAGATCGAGTACGAATAAAGCACTGTGTTGACGATTTCAAACCCTAAGAAATTCACCAGACCAGAACCATCAATCCCTTTGGTAACACTATTATAATAAACAGGAAAAATGGTGGAAGTAATCACCAAACTATATACTGAATTTGCCCAATCATACATTACCCAAGCATTTTGAACACGTTTGGTACTAGAGGCTAGAATTTGCATAGGCGTTAAACAAAAAAAGCTATCCCGAGGATCGGGATAGCTTTAAATATAAATAATTTTTCTATTTAGTCCTTTTGAACTTTTCCAATGGATGCATAAAGAACTCGTCTTGCATCTGCTTCTCTTAGTTCAAACTGAACATCAGAAATTGGACCCATTTTGACATCTCTATCTGCTTTGATCGAAATCGTAATCAAACCTCGGTCTGCTTCTGGAAGCATATCTCGCTCTTGATTTACCCACTGACGAATATCGGCAGGATTGAGCAAAGCATCGTTTGCTTGAACTCGGGGCTCAACTCCATAAAGCGCTGTATTCTTAGGCTTCCCAATGAAAATATAAGAAATCAACGTCTTCTTCTGTAGCTTTTGAAGCTGAGTAGCAGCAGGAATCTTTTGCTCTACCAATATATCCTGTTCTCTCAACACGGTAGTTACCATGAAGAAAAAGAGAAGCATGAAAACAATATCTGGCAGTGATGCAGTAGAAATACCTGGCTCAGCCTTGGGCTTTTTCTTAAACTTTGACATATTAATTCCCTCCTAGTTTATCTGGTTCTGCAATTGATATCGCCATAGGAATTCCTTCTTTACCACGATTTTGAAGACTAACTTCAGCGTCATCTTTACCAGTTAATCCTCGATACTCATCGGTATCAAGATTTACTCTGGCTGCATAAATATCGAAATACGCTTTCTTTACTAAATCAAATACTTCAAGATAGGTCTCATAGGAGGTTCCTCTGTTTGTCTTGATCGACACAACAGCTTCTCCTGGATCATCAGATGACTCAGGAAGCCTTCTTGCCAAAGCCTTCAACGATGGAGGCATTGCATTGAATAACTGAACAGCTTCATCGTCAGTAGGATTTCCAAAGTTTAAGATGAATTCTTTCACTTTCATATCTAAACCTTCCGTATCAGAATACTCACCTTCTACTAGAAGTTGGTCATTAGCATTGATAAGAATAGTAAATATATTCCGCTCGTTAACTTTAATATCTGGCGGCGGAACATTGGGATCCTGTTTCGGAGGAAGAATATTCAAAATACCTTTATCCGAAGCAATTGTAGTAGTGACAAGAAAGAAGATCAGCAGCAAGAAGGCAATATCTGCCATAGAACCTGCATTGACCTCTTGACTTGGTCTATTTTTCTTTCTAGCGCCCATGTTATTTTATTGCTTTTGTTACCTCAGTCACTAGGATACTGCCTATAGCAACTAGTGATAGAACGTAAGTAGTAATTAGCATTCCCCCTACCACTTGAGATCCTTGAGGAGTCAAATTGAAAGGTTCAGCTTCAAATTTTGGAAGTACTTCATTGCCTGAAACAGAATACGCAATGAAGAACAACACTACGATCCCTACAATACTAACCGCTGTCAGGAGCAAGCTCTTTGGGTCATCCAAAGAGTTGATTAGTGGCAATACAATTGCCGCAACAGCTCCTATTGCTATTAGTAAGTAGCTTCCGTATAATAAGATGTCATAAGTATCCATGATGTAGCTCTTAGATGTTAATTGAATAATTTGAAAATCTGCAAGATGATTTAGCTTATTTGCCAGTCAACTTGTGCTTTACCAAAACGTCAACCAAAGAGATGGAAGCATCTTCCATATCATTCACCAAAGAATCGATTTTAGATACAAGGTAATTGTAAAACAACTGGAGAATAATCGCAACGATCAAACCAGCAACAGTTGTTAAGAGGGCAATTTTAATACCACCTGCTACCAACGAAGGTGAGATATCACCTGCAGCTTCGATTGAGTCGAATGCTCCAATCATACCAATTACAGTACCCATGAATCCCAACATTGGAGCTAGAGAGATAAACAAAGAGATCCAAATTAGACCTTTTTCTAATCTACCCATTTCTACAGATCCGTAAGCAATAATAGATTTCTCTACCATTTCAATACCTTCTGAATATCTCATCAATCCTTGAGTGAAAATAGAAGCAACAGGACCTTTAGTGTTCTTGGTCACGTCTTTTGCTGCTTCAATACCACCTGAGGTAAGTGCATCTTCAACTTTAGCCAACAATTTCTTGGTGTTGGTTGTTGATAGATTCAAAGTGATGATTCTTTCCAAAGCTACTGCAAGACCTAAGATCAAACAGATAAGTACCGGAGTCATATAAAGAGGATCTCCCTCAATAAATTTCTCTTTAACTACTTGGTGGAAACTTAACTCCTCTGCAACGATTTCATCGTCAACAATCATAGGAGATGCAGCAGGTTCCTCTACTAC
>JBLGAM010000124.1:0-9074 GCA_047612305.1 Planctomycetota bacterium
TGTTCAAACAAAGATATAAACTTATTAGTGATTCTTGTTTTAAAGGATTTCGTTACCCTTATTAATTTTCAAAGTGGAAGAAAAAGTAAAAGCAGAGCTTAAAAAAATCTTTGGCTTCAGTCAGTTTCGTGGAAATCAGGAAATTATTATTGACAACCTGATGAACAAACGAAATACGTTTGTAATAATGCCTACAGGGGCTGGAAAATCACTTTGCTATCAGTTGCCCGCTGTAGTCAACGAAGGAACGGCTATCGTTATTTCACCTTTGATCGCTCTGATGAAAAATCAAGTTGATCAACTGAACGCCCTAGGTATCAATGCACATTTCCTAAATTCTACCCTCAATAAATCAGAGTCCACCAAAGTCAAAAACGAGGTTCTGAGCCAGAAAACCAAACTGCTCTATGTCGCCCCGGAATCTTTGACAAAAGAAGAAAATATCGAATTCTTAAAGAAAGCGAAAATCAGCTTTGTGGCGATCGATGAAGCACATTGTATCTCAGAGTGGGGGCATGACTTCCGTCCGGAATACCGACGTATCAAGTCCATTGTCGCCCTGATTGCGCCCACCCTTCCGATTATCGCACTAACTGCTACTGCGACACCAAAAGTCCAGCAGGATATACAGCGGAATCTTCAAATGGAGCAAGCTGATTTATTCAAATCCTCCTTCAACCGGACTAATCTATTTTATGAGGTTCGTCCAAAAGTTAAAAATGAGTCCAAGAAGAGCCTGATTAAGTTTATCAAAGGTCATAAGGGCAAGTCGGGAATTATTTACTGCCTGAGTAGAAAGAAGGTGGAAGAAATCGCTGCATTGCTCCAAGTCAATCAGATCAATGCAGCGCCATATCATGCTGGTTTGGATTCTGCTATTCGGATAAAAAACCAGGATGATTTCCTCAATGAAGAATTGGACGTCATTGTTGCCACCATTGCATTTGGCATGGGAATCGATAAGCCGGATGTCCGCTATGTGATCCATTACGATGTTCCAAAATCTTTAGAAGGATACTACCAAGAGACTGGTCGAGCAGGTCGGGATGGATTAGAGGGTCACTGTCTGATGTTTTACAAATACGAGGACATAGTAAAGCTGGACAAATTCAATAAAGACAAAGCAGTCACGGAGCGAGAAAATGCAAGAATCTTGCTTCAGGAGATGGCTGCTTTCGCCGAAACTGGCGTCTGTCGTAGAAAATTTATCCTGAATTACTTCGGTGAGACTATGGATGATGATTGTGGATTTTGCGACAATTGTAAGCGTGATCGGGAAACTTTCAAAGGAATGGATCTTGCCTTGAAAGTCTTGGAAGCTGCTAAACAGACCAATGAGCGGTTTAGATTAGACCACTTAGTAAGCGTCTTGGTCGGAGAAAAAACCGATTATGTAGAAAGCTACAAACATGATGAATTGCCTATTTTCGGCACAGGGGCTGATCACACCTCGAAAACTTGGGTCGGAGTGATTCGTCAGAGTATGATCAAGGATTTCTTGGAAAAAGATATTGAAAGCTACGGGGTTCTCAAATTAACTCCGAAAGGAAAAGCTTTCATGGAAGCTCCCTATGAGATCTCTCTCTACAAGGATCATGATTTTGAAGCGGAGGTGGAGAACGAGCAGGCAGAAATAATAATAAATGCGGGAATAGCTTATGACGAAAAGTTATTTGAACTTCTCAAGGCCGAAAGAAAAAAAGTCGCTCGATCCAAAGGGTTACCACCTTATGTGATTTTCCAAGATCCATCGCTTGAAGAAATGGCAACAGTCTACCCAACTACGAAGGAAGAACTCGCACAAATCAATGGCGTGGGTATGGGAAAAGTCGCTAAATTCGGTGCTCCGTTCCTTAAGTTAATAGAAACTTACGTTGAGGAAAATGAGATCGAGACTGCTGCTGATGTAGTCGTGAAATCCTCCGGTACAAGATCGAAGGTAAAAATATCAATCATTCAGCAGATCGACCGAAAAACAGACTTAGATGAGATAGCAGGAAATCTAAATATAACTTTGACTGGGTTGCTCCAAGAGATTGAGCAAATTATCTATAGTGGAACAAAATTGAATATCGATTACTACATCGAAAATATCATGGATGATGAGCGAGAAGATATCCTCCATGAATACTTCATGAGTGCAAGTACCGATAATATTAAGGCAGCGTTAGAAGAATTGGAAGATGAGGATTTTGCAGAAGATGAATTACGGGTTTACCGTATCAAATTCATTTCTCAACACGCCAATTAAAATAGAATTGAGTCAATGAATATACTCTTATTGGGAAGCGGTGGCAGAGAACATGCTTTCGCTTGGAAAATCGTCCAAAGTATCGATTGTACAAATTTATATGTGGCACCTGGTAATGCTGGGACAGCTACTATAGCAACAAATATTCCACTTGGAATCACAGATTTCCCAGTGATCAAATCATTTATCTTAGAAAAAGATATAGATTTAGTTGTCGTCGGACCTGAGGAGCCTTTAGTTAAGGGAATTGTCGATTTTCTTCAAGCTCAGCCTGAAACTTCAAAAATCCCTGTAGTTGGGCCTTCAGAAATGGGAGCTAGACTCGAGGGCAGTAAGGATTTCTCTAAGCAATTTATGCTCAGAAACGGAGTCCCAACAGCCTCTTATGGTACCTTTACCGCCTCAGAACTGGAGAAAGGTTTAGCTTTTCTAGAAAAACAGAATCTTCCAATTGTGTTAAAGGCAGATGGGCTAGCCGCAGGAAAGGGTGTTTTGATTTGCCTTACTCTGGAAGAAGCAAAGGCTTCCTTAAAAGAAATGCTTATAGATCAGAAATTCGGTGAGGCCTCCTCAAAGGTGGTAATCGAAGAGTTTTTGACTGGAATTGAGCTGTCTGTTTTCGTAGCTACCGATGGTGAGAATTATAAAATTCTTCCCGAAGCTAAGGATTACAAACGGATTGGCGAAGGCGATACGGGTCTCAACACTGGAGGAATGGGTGCAGTAAGTCCAGTAGTTTTCGCAGACGAGGCGTTTATGAAGAAGGTAGAAGAAAAAGTAGTCAAACCAACGGTAGATGGATTGCGAAAAGAAGGGATTCCTTACAAGGGATTTCTTTTTATAGGTTTGATGAATAGTGATGGTGAGCCCAAGGTAATCGAATACAATGTACGAATGGGAGACCCTGAGACTGAGGCTGTTTTGCCACGGATTTCAAGCGATTTTCTGCATTTATTATATGGTATTGGGACAGGCACTTTAGCAGAATATCAACTGAAAATATCCCCCGAATACGCAGCTACCGTGGTGATGGTAAGCGGTGGTTACCCTGGTTCTTATGAAAAAGGATTTAAAATATCACTTCCAGATCCAGAATCAGAAAGCGTAATCTTTCATTCCGGAACCGGGAAAAATGAACAAGGTCAGCTCATCAATCAAGGGGGACGAGTATTAGCAATTACTGGGCGAGGTCCAGATCTTTCATCAGCGCTTGCAAACGCTTATGCCACCGTGAATCAAATTTCATGGAATAAGGCATACCACAGAAGTGATATCGGCAAGGATATCCTTAATTTAAATAAATAATTAAACCTAAAACGGATCAGGGAAAACCCTGTGAATAAATATATATGGCTGGATGTAGTACGTGCTCCACTTCCTCAGGAGGAACTGGTGGCTGCCAAAGTAACGGTACTTGTGGGACGAGTGATTGTAATAAAATGAATTCCTTTGATTGGCTTAGCCATATGGGAATTCCTGAAATAGATAATTTTGATATCGTTGAAGTCAAATTCAAGGGAGGAAGAAAAGAATATTACAGAAATGTGGATTTTCTTCAGCTAAATACAGGAGATCCTGTGGTAGTAGATGTGCCAAGTGGACATCATATTGGACACGTTTCACTTCAGGGTGAATTGGTACGTCTACAAATGCAAAAGCGTAAAATCCGAGATGATGACAATATTTTGAGAATCTACCGGGTTGCTAATCAAAAAGATATGGAGCGCTGGGGGGAGTCTCAAAATCGAGAAATACCGAGCCTGTATCGCGCCAGACAAATCATCGAAGAGCTTGGCTTGAAGATGAAAATGTCTGATATCGAATACCAAGCAGATAATGCTAAAGCAACTTTTTACTATTCTGCGGAGGATCGGGTTGATTTTAGAGAATTGATCAAATTCCTTGCAGGAGAGTTCCGAATTAGAGTCGAAATGAAACAAATTAGTCTTCGCCAAGAAGCTGGTCGCCTTGGTGGAATTGGAGTTTGTGGACGTGAACTCTGCTGCTCGACTTGGTTGGTCGACTTCAAAAATGTAAGCACTTCAGCGGCTAGATATCAAAATCTTTCCCTTAATCCGGGAAAATTAAGTGGTCAATGCGGCAGGTTAAAATGCTGCTTAAATTATGAGTTAGATACCTATATGGATGCCATTAAGGATATTCCAAATGTAGATCGTGCATTGATGACTGAATCAGGCCTGGCAAAATTACAGAAGACGGATATCTTCCGAAAACTGATGTGGTTCAGCTACAATAATGAAAATGATTGGCATACCATCTCTTGCGATCGGGTGAAAGAGATTCAGGAATTGAATGAAAAAGGAATTAAGGTTTTCAATCTTCAGGTAGATAAAGCAACCGATATAGAAGATCTGGCAGCGAAGTCCACGCTAGAATTAGAATTGTTGGATCAGAAGTTTGCCAAGAAAAACCCTAAAAAGAAAAAGCCTAGAAATTCTCGAAGTACTGAGGCTAGTCCTAGACCAGAACAAGCAAAAGCAGAAAATACCACCGCTAATTCAGATAATACCAACCGACCTAGACCTGCCGACCAGCAGCAAAAGCGTAGAAATAAAAATAAAAATCGCAGCCAAAAGCCGCAGAGTGAGCAGGACCAATCAAAAACTCAGAGAGATCAACCTTCACCTCAGGGAAATCAAGCTCCACCGCAAAACAATCCTGGAAAACCAGCTCGCCAAAATGTTGCCGGTCAAAAACCTAAGCCAACAGCTGAGAATAAATCGGGAGAGGAGAAACCTCAAGGAAAAAGTAAGTTTCCACCAAGAAGGAACCAAGGGCCAAATCCGAATGACAATTCCAATGAATAAACTGAGAACTATTGGGTTACTTTTCTTGATCCTTGGATTGAACTCCTGTTCAGGGGATCGGATCTTTGAAGAAGTCAAGGGCTTAGACTCAGCAGAATGGAATGCCACAGACAGTATTAATTTTGACTTGAATTTTTTGGATTTAGGTTCTCGAACAAGCTTAATATCAATTCGATTCAATGAATCCTATAAGTTCTCGAATTGCTATGTGAGAATCATCACCAAAGATTCTTCGAATCTGATTTTGGAAAATAGGTTGGTGAATATCCCGCTTTTCGATTCCAAATCAGGAAAACCCCTTGGGAAAGGATTTGGGAATACGATCACAAAATATGATACGGTCCCTTTCCAACTTAATCCGAGAACAAGCAGTATCACCTTACTTCAATACATGCGAGAAGACCAACTCTCAGGAATAGAAGCAGTTGGATTTAAAATCTTGAAATAATCTGAAAGTTTTCAAACTAGAGTGGCTTTTCATAACAAACGCTGGTTTCTATGTCTATGTACTGACCATAGTTGGGAATTGGTCTATAGCCACTTCGCTCATATAAGGAGATCGCTTCCACCTGCTTTTTGCCTGTTTCGAGTACAACTCGTTTTGCACCAAGCTCGACTGCCCATCTTTCCAATTCAACTAAAAGCTGTCCAGCAATACCCATTCCTCGATACTCAGGTAGCGTAAACATCCGCTTGACTTCCATTGCATCTTTTCCATATTCCTTGATGGCACCACATGCCACAGGTTTATTTTCTTTGTAACAAACCAATGCATACTTGATTGTGGAGATTCCGTTATACTGATTGTAAAAGTCATGGTCCCTCCCGTCCTTTTCTGCCAAATATGAATCCAAGAATGAAACCAAACCTGCAAAATCCGCATTGTCACTCCGTCTTTTTTGGAACTTTAGCATAGATTTATAAAAAAAACCGCTGAAAATCTTCAGCGGCTCAAATACATCATCTCATTTTTTTATAGACATTGATCAAGCCATTTGTCGAACCATCATGTGAGTCAACTTCGCTTTGGTCTCTTAATTCAGGTAAAATTCCATTTGCTAAAACCTTCCCAAGCTCCACTCCCCACTGGTCAAAACTGAAAATATTCCAGATTACTCCCTGTACAAATATTTTGTGCTCATACATCGCAAGGAGCATTCCTAGCGAATATGGAGTGATTTGTTTTACCAAAATTGAATTAGTTGGTCGATTTCCTTCAAAAACTCGGTGTGGCGCAATATGATCTATTTCCTCTTCGGATTTGCCCGCATTAGTCATTTCCTCATGCACTTGAGAAAGTGATTTACCTTTCATCAAGGCTTCAGTTTGAGCAAAGAAATTAGAGAGTAATTTCTGATGATGGTCTCCTATCGGGTTGTGGGAAATAACCGGGGCAATAAAATCACAAGGGATCAAGTGAGTACCTTGATGAATCAATTGATAAAACGCATGCTGCCCGTTGGTCCCAGGCTCTCCCCAGATGATTGGACCCGTCGTATAATTAACCTTTTCTCCTGAGCGGCTCACATATTTTCCATTACTTTCCATATTTCCCTGCTGGAAATAGGCTGCAAAACGATGCATATACTGATCATAAGGAAGGATAGCTTCAGAAGTTGCCCCAAGAAAATTGGTGTTCCAAATACCAATAAGAGCCAGCAAAACAGGGATATTTCGATTGAATTGAGAAAGGCGGAAATGCTCATCCATGGCATGTGCTCCAGAAAGCAACTTTTCGAAATTGGAAAAACCTATCGCACAGGCAATCGGCAACCCTATTGCAGACCAGAGTGAATAACGCCCTCCTACCCAATCCCAGAAAGCAAACATATTTTGAGGATCAATCCCGAATGCCTCCACTCCTTTCAGATTGGTAGAAAGTGCCACGAAATGCTTTGCAACAGCTGATTCCTCTTTCGCCTGCTCCAGAAACCAATTTCTCGCCGTATGCGCATTAGTCATCGTCTCTTGCGTGGTAAAAGTCTTTGAGGCGATAAAAAACAAAGTCGTCTCAGGATCAACTTTTTTGAGCGTCTCAGCAATATGAGTTCCATCTACGTTGGAGACAAAGAAGATTTCCAAATTAGGGGCTTGGTAAGGCTTAAGTGCTTCAGTCACCATCACAGGACCTAGATCAGATCCTCCAATCCCAATATTTACCAAAGACTTAATTGGCTTTCCAGAATACCCAAACCATTTTCCTTGATTAACTTGATCGGCAAAGGTTTTCATCTGAGCCAAAACCGCATTCACTTCTGGCATCACATCCTGTCCATTTACAAAAACCCCATATCCACTTCTATTACGAAGAGCAGTATGAAGTACAGCTCTAACTTCTGTTTGATTGATATGCTCTCCACCAAACATAGATTCGATGACCTGATGTAACTTAGTTTCTTCTGCCAAATCCCGCAATGCATCCATGATTTCATCATTGACTCGATTTTTAGAAAAATCTACCAACATGTCATCCAGCTGGATGCTGTAGCGCTCGAACCGCTCCCTTTTATCGAAAAGAGAGATAATTTGAAGGTCTTTATATTTATCAGCAAGGATAGAAAGTCTTCCCCAAGCTGCAGTGGTAGTCGGATTTATAGAATTCATAGGTTGATCAAAAGGTTTGAATTACAAAAATAGAATTAATCTCAAAGGATAAAAGAATAGAGTGGGCTTGTGCACATTTTCCAAAAAATCATTTTCTATTGAACTTAATTTTTATTAGATTAATTTTTAAATTCTAGCAGAATGAACAAAAATCTTATCTGGATCATCAGTATTCTTTTCATTTCCAGTTTTGTTACTTTTTCTTTCGCCCAGGACCGAAGGTTCCAAATGCTAAATCAACATTTTTATCCAATTGGCGAAAAAGACAGCGCTAACTTAGCTTATTACTCCTTACTAAATGAAATCAGTGAGGATGAAAGTCTAGAGGAGTTTTTTGACATGGAAATGAGACTTGTAAAATCCATTCGAATGGGAATAAATGAAGAAGGAGGTTTTCTTCATAAAGTCACTAAGACCTTTGATGAGTACGGAAAGTTATCTAGTGAAAAAACTATAAATCTGGAAAATAATAAGTTCTACGCAGTATACTATGAAAATGAAGTATTTATAGGAGAAGTCATTTTTGATGGCTTGAGTACTTACGAGAATAAAATAGCCGCCAATGATCAGGCAATCTTCCTTGACCGAAATGAATTCGAACCGACACCTTTTACAAACAAGCAGCTCTGTCAAAAAAATCTCATCAAAAATCTTAGATATCCAACTACAGCAAGGAGTTTACGCGAAACCGGAACAGTCATGCTTGTGCTCTTGGTAGATCAGGACTCAAATCTTGTGCGAATAGAAGTAGCCAACCCCATGGATGTAGCCAAATCACTGGCAGAGGAAGCGGTCCGCGTAGCAAAACTTTATAAAGGAAAATTCATCGCTGCCAACAACATTGAAGGCAACCCGATCGAAGCTTGGCTTCCAATTCCAATTAGATTCAAGTTGGGTAACTGATGAATTTTCCTTATAAAAAGCAATTAATCCTTTAGAAAATCTCTGAGAACGTAATTCAATATTTCCCCATGCATATAGTATTCAATCTCCTCTTGTGAATCAAGTCGAGAAATGACTCCTAATTCACGGGTTTAATCCTCAGTTTTGACCACCAACTTATGTTTTTGACCTAGAGTCAAACCTTCCTCGATCCCTAAAATCGAGAATTGCTCCTTTCCTGTTATCCCCAAAGATTCTGCACTTTGCCCTCGTAAATATTGAAGAGGAAATACTCCCATGCCTACCAGATTACTTCGGTGAATCCGTTCGTAGCTTTCAGCAATCACGGCTTTGATCCCCAATAAAATGGTACCTTTAGCTACCCAATCTCTTGAAGAACCAGATCCGTATTCTTTCCCAGCTAACACTATCAGCGGAATATTTTTTTCCTGGTACTTCATAGATGCATCGTAGACGCTCATCTCTTTACCATCGGGTATGTACTTGGT
>JBLGAM010000125.1:0-9045 GCA_047612305.1 Planctomycetota bacterium
ATCAGAGCCAAGAAGGTATTTTAAAAAATAGTGAATTGAAACGCTACTCTGGCAAATTGAATATGAATCAGAAAGCTTTCGAAGGCAGGCTGACCATTGATTATAACTTGACGGCTTCTTTTACTGAGAATTTACGACCAAGTATCTCCTCCACTATCAGTGATATGCTTTACCTGAATCCTACGATTCCTGCTTTTACAGATGGTCAACCTACACTGTTAAATACAAATGCACTGAATCCAATCAAGCGATATGACATCTACAGTGATGATGCTGCAAACAATCGAATCTTGGGGACAATTTCTCCATCTTTTGAAATCATGGACGGGCTTATTTACAAGCTGAATCTTGGTGTAGACTACTCCAATACTAATAGATACATCCAAAATAGACCTTTCATCGGGGTTATCAATGAATCAAATATTTCAGATGGCACCTTGAATGAGTTGATTACTGCCAATACTAATAGCTTGGTAGAAAACACGTTGACTTATAACTGGAACAATTATAAGCACAATTTCACGGTATTGGCCGGACATTCTTATCAGACATTTATGGATGAGTTTAGAGGTACCTCAGCAAGAGGATTTGCCAATAACAATATCGATCCAAGATATCAGGACCAGAATAGCACCAGTCTGTTACCGACAACTATCAGTGCATCGGCCATCAAAAATGAATTGCAGTCCTTCTTTGGTCGAGTAAATTATACCTATGCTGACCGCTATTTATTTACTGCCACTTTCCGAGCCGATGGTTCTTCCAAGTTTGGTCAAAACAACCGCTACGGTTACTTCCCTTCATTTGCTTTAGGCTGGAATGTGACCAAAGAAGACTTCATGGCCAATTCAGTTTTTAACAATCTAAAAGTTCGTGCGAGCTGGGGACGAACTGGAAACCAAGAAATTCCATCTAAAATTACTAAGGCTAGCTACTCCGAAGATCGATTGGCTACTGGAGGAGGTAGTCTTAACACCTACCCTATAGATGCACAAGGTAGTACGCTGGATAGTTATCCATATGGAATTGTTTTTACTCGGGTGGCGAATCCAAATTTGCAATGGGAGGTATCTACTCAAATTGATTTTGGTATTGATTTCGCGTTTTTAGATTATCGATTGACTGGTACTTTGGATTATTTCAACAAAGTATCATCAAATATCCTACTTGAAGTAGTTCCTGCTGATCCTATTCAGCCTACTTCTACTTTCTGGGATAATATCGATAATATGAAAATCCACAACAGTGGTGTTGAATTAGGTTTGAATTACGCAAGTAAGCCAAAGAAAGATTTCTCATACGAGATTGGTGGTAACATAACTTTTATCCAAAACGAAGTAAGAGATTCACCTTACTCGGTATTGACTACTGGAGCAGCTCAGGGTGCTGGTCAAACGGGGGCTACGATTAATGGCTATATAAATAATCAACCCATTGGAGCATTTTATATGCTTCAATTTGACGGGATTGGCGAAGATGGCTCAAACAAATTTAAAGACATCAACGGAGACGGTGAGATATTGGATAATGACCGAAGTGTAGTTGGAAGCGCGATTCCTAAGATAATTTACGGTTTCAATACAAATTTGAAGTATAAGAATTTCAACTTAGGATTGAATTTCAACGGCGCTTCGGGAAATGATATCTACAATCATACGAACATGTCTCTTTTCACTAAAGCCCAGCTTTCCAGATCAAATAACACTACAGATTTTGCGGTTCAATATCCTAATGAGTCCTTCAATAACTCCAATACGGTTTCAACACGATTCTTGGAAAGCGGTTCATTTTTTAGGTTGAACAATGCCACATTAGGCTACAATGTGAATCCAAGTAGAATCGGAATGGGCGATGCTTTTCAAAATATTAAACTCTCCCTTACTGGCCAAAACTTATTTGTGATCACGAATTATTCCGGATTCGACCCGGAGGTCAATACCGGATCAACTTCAGGTGGAATCCAAACTTTTGGTATAGATCGTTTCACCTATCCAAGAGCAAGGACCTTCATGATAAACCTGAATTTAACCTTCTAAAAAAATTGTCGATAAGTATTCAATCTTCCAAAAAATCTTAATCAAATGAAAACTATCAGATTTAGTAAAATATTACCAATAACCGCTTTTCTACTCGCTTTTCTTAGTTGTACTACATTGGACGAAGAAATTCTAGATGAGTCACTAACGGGTACTGGGCAAGCGGAAATTGTAAGTGGATCCATCGCTCCGGTGTATGGCATGTTGCGTCAAGTATGGCTGCATACTGTCAATTTTGGACTTCAGGAAGTCGCTTCTGATGAAGGGATTCTTCCTTATCGCGGCGGTAGGGACTGGTTTGATGGCGGGAAGTTTATTGCTGTACACCAGCATCTCATGACTCCGGGAAATAGCCTAGTGGGAGATTCTTGGACCTTCATTACGCTAACTTTATCTCGTGCAGTTTTGGCAGAAGAAAATATGCGCCTTGAAGTGGCAAATGGAAATTCAAGTGCCAAAATCCCACTTTACGAGATGAAAGCTATGAAGGCTTATCTAAATATGTTGGCTTTAGATAACTGGGGGCTTGTTTTCAAAAAAGATTCTCCTGACCAACTCTCAGAAATTCTCAGAGGGCAGGAAGCTTTTGATTACGTAGAATCCGAACTGCTATTAGCAGCTAGTGGGATAGGTAGCAATAATGATCCTGGCAGAATGAACAAATATGCAGTAGACGGATTATTGGCTCGTCTGTATTTGAATGCAGCTGTATACCGAGATCCTTATGGTGCACCAAATTTCAGAGCTGAGGATATGGACAAAGTGATCCAATACACTACTAATATCATCAACGGACCTTATTCTTTGTCTCCTGAGTATTTTGATTTGTTCAATGACAATAATAAGACAAATCCTGAAATTATATTTTCTCTCGATCAGAGAGGGGTACTTCAGACAGAACACAGTAGATGGCAATATTGGTCTATTTCCGGTGATCAAATTCCAAGACCAGAATTTCCCAGTACGCGTGGTACAGATGCGGTAGCAGCTACACCCGATTTCATTCAGACTTGGTATGACGCTTATGGTAATGTGGATCCTGCAAAAGCGGATGCCCGTTTTTTCCAAGAGAATACTGTCATTCCTGAAAATCTTAAAGATTTGACTGGTGTGAACCCCAACAATGATGCAGACCATTACTACTGTGTAGATGCCAATAAATTTGAAATGGATAGAGGAATTATTCGCAATGTCATTTGGGGTCCTCGAAAAGATACAAACGGCAATATTATGACTTGCGGTGATGGTAAAGTGAGAATCTATCCGGTGATCAACAGAAGAAGCAGTGGTGCAAACATTCGCTATGTGGATCACACCTATCAAGTAGATTTTACAAATGAGGGAAGTCTGCATAATACAGGACACAGATTTTCTAAATATCAATTTAGTCGGACTGCACCGAACTGCTGTACCAACAGTAGTGTGGACATAGTTTTGATCCGATTGGGTGAGGTGTATTTGATGCGTGCCGAAGCAAAGTTGAGAAAAAGTGATAATGCAGGTGCCTTAACTGATATCAATGCGTTGAGAACTTCAAGAAACGCCCGTCCTGCACAGACTCCTGCTCCGCTCAATACCATTGACCTCAATATATTATTCCGTGAATCCGGTTTTGAGTTGTACTGGGAAGGTCTGAGAAGAGTCAACCAAATCAGATTTGGGAAATACGAGAGTAGCTGGACAGAGAAGACTGATAGCGATGTCAACAAAAGACTATTCCCTATTCCTCAAAGAGCTATTGATGGAGCTTCAAATGAAATAGGATTCTTGGTTCAAAATCCAGGTTATTAATTCCTTTTTAATTGCTAATAAAGCAGAGCCGGTGAGATATCTCATCGGCTTTTTTTATAAATTTTCTGCATTTGTTTTAGTCTCTTATCTAAATAACTGCACGAACACCTACTCTCTTCTAACAGCTCAACGAATTCAATCTCTTCGAATTACTCTTCTATTTTTTTAAGTTATCTTTTTGGATGTCAATTGAAAAGTCATCTGAAACCATGAATTGAAAAATCTATTTCAAAACGGACCTGCAGCAATTTGAAACGAATACAAAGCCCAATGGTGTTACAGGATTGAACTTTTAAGCTGAAAAAATTGGAAACGAATCGTATTCATATCAAAAACATGGTCTGCCCTCGTTGTATCAGCGCAGTTGAGATTATTTTGAAGGAGCAGGAAATTCTTTACTCTCAAGTGAAACTAGGGGAAGTAAGTCTGGACAGCTCAATCACCTCAATACAAAAGGGGAAACTCAGTGAAGCTCTCAGTTTGCAAGGATTTGAACTTTTGGAATCCGAGAAGTCTAGCTTGATCGCCCAGATTAAAGCCGCGATCATTTCTAAAATTCATCACTCCTTCTCACCAATGAAAGAGAATTTCTCTACTTTTTTGGCAAACCGGCTGAATCAGGAATACAGTTCCATCAGCAAACTTTTTTCATCCGTTGAGGGAATCACCATTGAAAAGTACATTACAGCTCAGAAAATCGAAAAAGCCAAAGAACTCCTGTATTACGATGAAATGAGTTTGGCAGAAATAGCTTTTCAACTTGAATACAGTTCTTCCGCTTACCTCTCTTCACAGTTTAAAAAAGAAACTGGAATGACACCTTCCGAATTCAAAAAACAAAGTGACCCTAAGCGCAGGAATCTGGACTCGCTTTGATGGCAATTAGTGCAAGTCAAAAGAGATATTCCCACTCAAAATGTCTTAGCAGACTTTTCATAATCTTGTAAGGCTTACCCAAAATTCCATAATTTTTCTCAAGTTGGATTTCCGACCTTCACAACATGGAAACTGAAAATCAGCAACTCACCAAAAGGACTTTTCCGGTAACAGGCATGACCTGTGCAGCCTGCGCCTCGAGTGTAGAGACTATCCTTGAGTACACGGATGGAGTGAAATCATCGAATGTGAACTTTGCGACCAACACGGTTCAGGTTGAATTCACGGACGAAACAGATCCTGAAAAACTAAACCAAGCCCTTACAGCGATCGGTTACGGCTTAATTATCTCTGATGAAAACACATCCAAAGTAGTTGCTGAAGCCCAGGCTGAAGAATTTCAGAAAATTAAATCTCGAACCATTTGGTCAGGCATAATGACTTTGCCGGTGGTAGTGATTGGGATGTTTTTTATGGATTGGGAAATGGGAAGATGGATTTCGTTGATTTTGACGATTCCAGTTTTGTTCTATTTCGGCCAGCCTTTCTTTATTGGTGCATGGAAGCAAGCTAAGTTTCGCAAGGCCAATATGGATACCTTAGTTGCCTTAAGTACAGGGATTGCTTTTCTTTTCAGCCTTGCAAATACGATTTATCCAGAATTCTGGCTTTCTAGAGGAGTTCTTCCTCACGTATATTACGAAGCAGCGACGGTGATCATCACATTTATCACCTTAGGGAAACTACTGGAAGCCCGCGCAAAATCGAATACCACCACAGCTTTGAAAAAGCTAATGGGTTTACAACCAAAAACCCTGAAAGCCAAAATTGATGGGGTCGAGCAGGAAATTCCGATAGAGGCAGTACAAAAAGGGATTGAAATCATTGTGCGTCCAGGAGAGAAAATCCCGGTAGATGGAAGCGTCATTTCTGGAAATTCCTACGTTGATGAGAGCATGATTTCTGGAGAACCTTTGGCTGTGGAGAAGAAAAAAGGTGAGGTCGTTTTTGCCGGGACAGTCAATCAGAAAGGTAGTTTTAGCTTCATTGCCGAAAAAGTAGGCAGTGAAACACTCCTATCTCAAATCATCCTAAGAGTGCAAGAAGCACAAGGAAGCAAAGCTCCGGTACAAAAGTTGGTAGATAAAATCGCCGGAATCTTCGTTCCAGTAGTCATTTCAATCTCCATCCTGACCTTTGCAGTATGGATGTTTGTTGGTGGCGATGATGCATTCACGCATGCTTTGATGAATTCTATAGCAGTGCTAGTCATAGCTTGCCCCTGTGCTTTGGGATTAGCTACTCCGACTGCAATCATGGTCGGCGTTGGGAAAGGTGCCGAAAACAACATTCTCATCAAGGATGCTGAGAGCTTAGAATTGGCGCATAAAGTCAACGCGGTGATCCTAGATAAAACGGGTACAATTACCTCTGGAAAAACCACTGTAACCAATTTGAAATGGGCTACAGAAAGTGGAGAAAAGGGGTATGCTCCTATTTTACTGGCTATTGAATTAGTGTCGGAACATCCACTTGCTGAAGCTGTGGTAAAAGCACTAAGTGAGAAAAACATCAGTCCGACTTTGATTCAGGGTTTTCAAAGCATCACTGGCAATGGTGTAGAAGCTATATCAGAATCAGGTGGTCAATACTATGTTGGAAATCAAAAATTGCTTTCAACCAAAGGGATTGAATTAGATTCAAATTCTTTAACTACAGCGGAAACATGGAGAAATGAAGCCAAAACTGTAGTTTTCTTCGCTAATGAATCAGAAGTCTTAGCGATCATTGCAATTGCAGATCAAATTAAAGAGAGTTCCAAAGCTGCGATTGAAACCTTGAAATCGCAGGGGATCGAGGTGTATATGCTCACCGGAGACAATGCTCAAACAGCAAAAGCGGTGGCAGATCAGGTTGGCTTGACAAACTTCAAAGCAGAAGTAATGCCTTCGGATAAGTCTGAATTTGTAAGGGAACTTCAGGCTCAAGGGAAGATCGTTGCTATGGTCGGTGATGGAATCAATGATTCAGAAGCTTTGGCTCAGGCAGATGTCAGCATCGCCATGGGGCATGGTTCAGACATTGCAATGGATGTGGCCAAGATGACGATCATCTCTTCGGATCTAAAGGCAATCCCAAAAGCTTTTAATCTATCAAAATTGACTGTAAACGGCATTCACCAAAATCTCTTTTGGGCTTTCATTTATAACTTGATTGGCATCCCGATTGCTGCAGGAATATTATATCCTCTCAATGGTTTCTTATTAGATCCAATGATAGCTGGGGCAGCAATGGCGTTCAGTTCTGTTTCGGTGGTTTTAAACAGCCTCCGTTTGAAAAACAAACGGATTTAAACTTCCAAATTCATCATTGAACATTCATGATTCGAGATTAAGCTTATTATACCAAGAAAAACGTCCAAAGTACCAAGAAAACTAAATAGCGAGTAAATAGAAATTTTCCAATCTTAATATTTTCAAATTTTATAATTTCAAAAAATGAAAACTCAAAAATTCAAAACCAACATCAACTGTGGTAACTGCTTGGCAAAGGTAACTCCTATCCTCAACGCAGAACCAAGAATTAAATCCTGGGAAGTTGATTTGAAAAGTGAAGATCGGATTCTAACCGTAGCATCCGAAGACATGAGTGCTGAAGATGTTTTCAAAACTGTCATCAAAGCTGGTTTTATAGCCAAACCTGAATAATTTTGTTGAAAATCACCTCATGAAATCAACTTTGAAAATCCTACTTCTCATCCTTTTGGTCGTAGAATCTAGTTCCTTAATGGCGCAGCAAGCCCCACTCTTGCCAGTCATTAGATCAGAAATCAAAGGAATCAATATATTTGGAAAGCCGGTGGATCAACAAACTCGCTGTCAGCATTGGCATTCAGATTTGGATATCATTGCCATCAAATTTCATTGCTGTGATAAGTATTATCCATGCTTCAGTTGCCACGAGGAAACAGCCGACCATTCTCCTTCTGTTTGGCCAAAAGCTGAATTTGACACCAAAGCCATCCTTTGTGGGGTATGCGGAACTGAGTTAAGCATTACTGATTACCAGAATTCAAATAATACTTGCCCCAACTGTAAATCAGCTTTCAATCCGGGTTGTAGCAAGCATTATCACTTGTATTTTGAAACCGAAGCTCCCAGAAAATCTGATTTATAGTCATTTAGCTAAATGAGATTTTAATTATTAGAACCAAATAGCATTTATTTCGTAAGTTTAAACTGTTGAAAAAGATTCTTTCCATAGCGTTTTCTCTTTTGATCCTCCTTGGTAATGTAGGATTGGCTAAGACTATCCACCTCTGCATGGGTTCAGAGATGGAGAGCGCAATTGGGTTTTCGACTTCCCATATTGAATGTGAGATGGCTAAAAAGAAGCCCAATTGTCATTCTGAAAAAGACGCAAGCGAACACAAAGAAAAAGATTGTTGCAATGAGGAGTTTGAATTACTCATTTTAGACCAAGATCTTCAGAAGTCAACGCTCAACCTTGATTACTCCCCAGAATTCCTTGTTTCCTTGGTTTATAGTTTTTTGGGTCTAACTATTTTTCCAGTTGAAACCAACGAAAACTACACCGATTACCCTCCTCCCCTCCTGAGGCATGACCTTCAAGTACTTCATCAGTCCTTCTTAATATAATCATCCCGGTAGCCCAATTCATCTGAGTTGGGAGAATAAGCGATTGCCTGTTTAGGCAATTGATTCTTTCTATTTCGCTTACCGGATCTGATTATGCTAAATAAAATCATCAAGTTTTTTCTTGAAAACAAACTAGTCACTGTACTCCTGCTCCTACTTATAATAGGCATGGGAATAGTGACTGCTCCTTTTAATTGGGATACCGGATTTCTTCCAAGAGACCCAGTACCTGTGGATGCCATTCCTGATATCGGAGAAAATCAACAAATCGTCTTTACGGAATGGATGGGGCGCTCTCCACAGGACGTGGAAGATCAAATCACCTATCCACTCACCACTTCATTACTGGGTCTTCCTGGTGTGAAAAGTGTCCGGAGTAGTTCTGCATTCGGTTTTTCAAGTATTTACATCATTTTCGATGAGGATACTGAATTCTATTGGAGCCGGTCAAGGGTGCTAGAAAAGCTCAATTCCTTGCCTTCTGGATTACTTCCTGAAGATGTTCAACCGAAGCTAGGACCAGATGCAACAGCGCTTGGCCAAGTATTTTGGTACACCCTCGAAGGTCGTGATGAAGAGGGAAATCCTGCTGGAGGCTGGGATTTACATGAATTGCGAACGATTCAGGATTATTACGTACGCTATGCTTTGACTGCTGTTGAAGGTGTTTCTGAAGTAGCTTC
>JBLGAM010000126.1:0-9009 GCA_047612305.1 Planctomycetota bacterium
TCGAAATAATTACTCCGATTCGTGATTTGAAGCTTTCCCGGCAGGAAGAAATCGAATATCTGAAAAAGCATGGTGTGGAGATGAATTTCGAAAAAGCAGCTTATTCTATTAACAAAGGTATTTGGGGAACATCGGTTGGAGGAAAGGAAACCTTAACTTCTTCAGATTATATTCCTGAAGAAGCTTGGCCTACGCAAGTAACAGCCCATGAACCAAAAGAATTGACCTTGACTTTTCTTCAAGGTCAGCTAAAAGGTGTTAATGGAAAGAATTACGAAACCGCTGTTGCCGCTATTCAAGAAGTTCAAGCCATAGCTGGGCCCTATGGAATCGGCCGCGATATCCACGTAGGAGATACAATCATTGGCATCAAAGGTCGTGTGGGGTTTGAAGCTGCTGCTCCATTGATTATTATTAAAGGGCATCAGCTATTGGAGAAGCATACGCTTACAAAATGGCAACTCTTCTGGAAAAATCAATTATCAGAATTCTACGGAAATCACCTGCACGAAGGTCATTACCTTGATCCAGTGATGCGAAACATGGAGGCTTTCCTAGCCGATACCCAGACTTTTGTGAACGGTGATGTTCGTGTCATGCTACAACCCTATCGATTTACGCTATTGGGGATTAAATCTGACAATGATCTGATGTCCAATAAGTTTGGAAGCTACGGAGAAATGAATAAAGGGTATACCGCTGAGGATGTAAAAGGATTCACTCGAATCCTCGGTAATCAAACTTCGATTTTCCATAAAGTAAACCATCCCGATGAAGCGAATTAAAACAGCCATCATCGGTGCAGCGGGATATACTGGAGGCGAATTGCTTCGGTTATTGGTTCACCATCCTGCCTGCGAGTTGGTATATGTGCATAGCAATAGTCAGAAAGGAAAAAAAGTGGCGGAGGTTCATCCTGATTTGATTGGAGATTCCGAATTGGTTTTTACTGATGAAGTACGAACTGAAGGGATTGAAGCTGTTTTTCTAGGGTTGCCTCATGGAGAAGCTAAAGGCTTTTTGGAAAAAAATCACTTTAGCCCTGAGACGGTCATTATCGATCTTTCGAATGATTTTAGAAATGAATCGAATGGGTTTGTTTATGGGCTTCCTGAGGTGAATAGATCAAAGATTAAGACAGCTAAGCGAATTGCTAATCCCGGCTGTTTTGCGACGGCAATTCAATTGGGGCTTTTGCCAGCAATTGATAAAGGCTGGGTGAAAAATCAAATTCATATTTCGGGGATTACCGGAAGTACTGGTGCGGGCAAAAAACTAGCTGAGACTTCCCATTTTAGCTATCGAACAGGCAATACGTCGGTTTACAAGTTATTTGATCACCAACATTTAGCTGAGATTTCTCAAACATTTTCACAGGTCAATCCAAGTTTTGATTCGGAATTGCTCTTTGTCCCTTATCGTGGAAATTTCTCCCGTGGAATCTGGATTACCAGCTATTTACCCTTTGAGGGAACAGGTGAAGAGGTATCAGAAGCATATCAAGAGTTTTATTCCAATGCGCCATTTACCCATATTTCGAGTCAGGATATTGATCTGAAGCAAGTGGTAAATACGAACAAGTGCATTATTTATACTCAAGTCAAAAAGGGTCAACTTGTGATCTATTCAGCTATTGATAACCTATTGAAAGGAGCTTCTGGACAAGCAGTTCAGAATTTCAATCTAGCTCTTGGTCTGGATGAAAAAGAAGGGCTGAGGCTAAAAAGTATTGCATTCTGAAGTCCTTCAGTTAGTGGTCAAAAGTCGATTTCAGCTAACTGAATTTTAGAAAATATAGCATAATTGTCAATTCGTAAAATAAACTGGGAAATACGATTCAATCTCGTACTTCATAAGTCATAAACCCTTTTGTTATAATGAAATTATTTGATGTATATCCTCTAATGCCTGTCACCATCGCCAAAGCTGCTGGAGCAAAACTTTGGGATGATCAGGGTCAAGAATATCTGGATCTTTATGGAGGGCATGCTGTGATCTCGATTGGTCATACGCATCCACATTTTGTAAAGCGAATCAAAGATCAATTGGATCAGATCGCTTTTTATTCGAATTCTGTACAGATTCCCATTCAAAAAGAATATGCTCTCAAATTAGCAGAGCTTTCTTGCCTGCATGAGTATCAACTTTTTCTTTGTAATTCTGGAGCTGAAGCAAATGAGAATGCAATGAAGATGGCTTCATTTGCTACTAATAAACCCGGCTTTATCTCCTACTCGGGTGCCTTTCATGGACGGACATCAGGTGCAGTTGCTTTGACAGATAATCCAAAAATCATAGCTCCGTGTAATTCTCGAGAAGACTTTCATATTCTCCCTTGGGGTGATTTGGAAGCTTCTGAATCAGTTTTGAAATCGAATACCATTGCTGGAATTATGATTGAAGGAATTCAAGGTGTTGGTGGAATTCAAGTTCCCTCAGCTAAATTTCTAAAAGGAATCGCTGCCTTAGCCAAAAAATACAATGCCAAATTGATTCTGGATGAAGTTCAGTCCGGCTTTGGTCGTACTGGCAGATTCTTCGCGCATCAGTGGGTAGATGGGATCATGCCAGATTTGATCAGCATGGCTAAAGGTATGGGGAATGGCTATCCTATTGGTGGAATACTCATTTCTCCAGATTTCAAATCAAGCTATGGAATGCTTGGGACCACATTTGGAGGGAATCATTTAGCCTGCGCAGCAAGTCTTGCTGTTCTGGAAGTGCTCGAATCTGAAAAGCTTATACCCAATGCTGCATTGCTTGGCACTCGGTTAATGAAGGAACTAAAAGATATTCCTGGAATTACAGATGTTCGAGGAATTGGATTGATGATTGGAATTGATTTGGATCGTGATGTAGGCCCTGTTCGAACAGAATTGGTTCAGAAATACCATATTTTCACTGGTAGTGCCGCTGGCAAACAAACCATTCGTCTTCTTCCTCCTTTAAATATCGAATGGAATCAGTTAAATTCGTTTATAGTCGCAATAAGAGAAATATTAAGTTAATCTTCTTTAATTTATATTAAATGGCAAATATTATTAAGCCAATTACGAGTTTTACCAAATTTGAATCTTACGACCTAGGTATTCAACTGATAGATCAGGCCCTCCTTTATAAGCATGATCCTTTTGTAGATAAACTAAAAGGTACAGGAAAGCGGATTGGCTGTATTTTTTTAAATCCCTCACTGAGAACTCGAGTTTCTACCCAATTGGCAGCTCTAAATCTTGGAATGGAGCCCATAATTCTGAATATGGATAAAGAAGGATGGGCACTAGAAATGAATGATGGTGCAGTGATGAATCGTGACAAAGTAGAGCATATCAAAGATGCCGCAGCAGTTTTGGGTTCATATTTCGATATCCTGGCCATTAGAGCATTTCCATCTCTAACCAATAAGGAAGATGATTTGGCAGACTTTGTCTTTAACCAATTTGTGACCTATTGCGGAAAGCCAGTAATCAGCTTGGAGTCAGCAATTCGGCACCCACTTCAAAGCTTGGCAGATCAGATTACAATTAAGGAGAATTCAACCAAGTCCAAACCAAAAGTAGTAATGACTTGGGCTCCTCATATCAAAGCGATTCCACATGCTGTAGCAAATAGCTTCGCAGAATGGACCCTAGGAATGGATCATGATTTGACGATTACTCATCCTGAGGGTTATGAGTTGGATGAACAATTTACAAAAGGAGCCAAGCTAGAATATAATCAAGCTAAAGCACTAGAAGGTGCTGATTTTGTGTATGTTAAAAATTGGTCATCTTTCAATGAATATGGAAAAATTCTTTTCACTGATTCTAGCTGGATGTTGACGGAAAAGCACCTTGAAAATGCGCCAAATGCAAAAATCATGCACTGCCTTCCTGTAAGAAGAAATGTAGAGCTTTCGGATGAAATGCTGGACAACTCTCGATCTCTAGTGCAAGAACAAGCTAAAAATAGAGTATTTGCAGCTCAGTCGGTTATCAGTCACTTACTTGATTCTTAATCAAACCTTATGAAAATCAGTGTCATCAAAATAGGCGGAAATGTTATCGATTACCCCGAAAAGCTAGATGAGTTTTTAAAGATTTTTGCAAAATTCCCTGGCCATAAAATCCTCGTCCATGGTGGAGGTATTATGGCCTCTCGATTTGGTGAATCCCTTGGTGTGATGCCGGAGATGGTGGATGGTCGTCGGATAACAGATAAAGATACCCTGGATGTGGTAACGATGGTTTATGCAGGATTGATTAACAAAAATATTGTGGCTAAGCTTCAGGCCTTGCAAGTGAATGCGATAGGGATGACTGGTGCTGATGGCAATATTATTCGATCCAATAAAAGACCGATAAAGGAAATTGATTATGGTTTTGTAGGTGATATACAAGAGATCAATGTTAAGTTGATCGATCACTTGCTAACCGGTGAATTGCTTCCTGTCGTGAATGCAATCACTCATGATGGAAAGGGCCAATTACTAAATACCAATGCTGATAGTATTGCATCTGCACTTGCTACGAGTTTGGCAGTAGAGCATCAAGTAAATCTATATTTTTGCTTCAATAAAAGTGGGGTTTTGATTGATGAGAATAATGAGAATTCCATCATCCCGCTAATAAATGCAGATATATACAAGGAATTGAAGAAAGAGAGGGTAATCCATTCGGGGATGATTCCTAAACTTGATAATGCCTTTGAAGCCCTTCAAAAAGGGGTGAATCACGTTTGGATTGGAAAAGCTGAAAATCTGCAATTAGCAGCAAAAGGGAAATTATCCGGTACGATCATCGAGCAGCATCGCTATGATCTTTATTGATTGGAAGTCGTGAAAAAATTTAGCCCACTTTATCAGGATGCAATTGATTTGCTTTGTCAGCTGATTCAAACGCCTTCTTTTTCCAGCGCAGAGCGTGCTACATCCGAGTTAATTGAAGATTTCTTGATTACCCGAGACGTTTCAGTAGAGCGATCCGGTAATAATATTTGGGCTTTTGCAGCTCCTTTTGATCGCAAAAAGCCTACAATCTGGTTGAATTCGCATCATGACACGGTGAAGCCTAACTCTGGATATACCGTAGACCCATTTTTCCCTTTAATTGAAAATGGGAAGTTATTTGGTTTAGGAAGTAACGACGCAGGTGGATGCCTGGTCAGTTTAATCAGCACATTCTGTTTTTTTCATGAGCAGGATTTACTATTCAATTTGATCTTAATTGTTTCCGCTGAAGAAGAAATATCAGGCAAAAATGGGATTTCATCGGTTATTGAACAACTTCCCCCCTGTGATTTAGCAATCGTAGGTGAACCCACTTTGATGGATGTGGCTGTGGCAGAAAAAGGGTTGATGGTCATCGATGCCAAAACAGTTGGAATAGCTGGTCATGCAGCACGTGAAGAAGGCGTAAATGCGATTTATCTGGCTTTAGAAGATCTTCAGAAAGTCAAATCATTCCAATTTAAGCGAAAATCAGACTTTCTTGGAGATACCAAAGTTTCTGCCACAGTCATTCATGGCGGACAGCAGCATAATGTTGTTCCAGATCTTTGTGAGTTTGTTTTGGATGTCCGAGTGACTGATTCGTATAGCTTAGAAGAAGCGCTGAATGAATTGGGTGCTGCCTTGAATGCAACTTTGACACCAAGATCCTTGCGTTTACAATCTTCTCGATTGGAAAAAGATCATTTAGCTTGGCAGGCGATCACTCAATTGGAACTGAAAACGTACGGAAGTCCCACCCTTTCGGATCAGGCTTTAATTCCATTTCCGTCTCTTAAAATGGGGCCGGGAGATTCTGCACGCTCGCATACTGCAGATGAATTTATTTATTTGAATGAGATTCAAGAAGGAATTGATGGCTATATCAATTTTATAAAATCCTATTCTGAATTACTAAAAACCAAGATTTAAGATGAAAATTTGGCAGAAAGAAGTCGGTAATAAAAAAGAGGTGGAATCATTCACGATAGGTCGTGACCCTGAGTTTGACTTGATTTTAGCTCCTTTTGATGTGCTTGGATCGATGGCGCATGCACAAATGCTAAGCACCATTGGTTTACTGACAAAAGCCGAAAATGAGCAACTTCAAAGTGGCTTGAAAGCTATTTATTTTGAAATTGAAAAAGGCCAATTTGAAATAGCTCCAGGTGTGGAAGACGTACATTCTCAAGTTGAATTCCTGCTGACTGAACGATTTGGAGATGTTGGTAAAAAGCTCCATAGTGGAAGAAGCCGAAATGATCAAGTGTTGGTGGATCTGAAGCTCTACTATCGAGCAGCCATCCGTGAATTGGTAGAAGAGACTTCTATACTTTTTGATTTATTGCTCAAACTATCAGAAAAGCATAAGGGAGATTTAATGCCTGGGTATACCCATACACAGCTAGCTATGCCATCGTCATTTGGTTTATGGTTTTCTGCGATTGCCGAAGGACTTTCTGAAGATTTGGGACTTTTGCAGGCTGCATTTGATCTTTCCAATAAAAATCCACTAGGTTCTGCGGCTGGCTACGGATCAAGTTTTCCACTTAACCGGACGATGACCACTGAGCTTCTAGGCTTTGCTGATCTACATCACAATGTGATCAATGCCCAGAATAGTCGAGGAAAAACTGAGCGAACACTTGCTTTTGCTATGTCAGGCCTTTCAGCAACACTGAATCGAATGGCGGCTGATATCTGCATTTTTATGAATCAGCATTTTGCGTTTGTGTCTTTTCCAGATGAGTTGACCACAGGAAGTAGCATCATGCCACATAAAAAGAATCCTGATGTTTTTGAATTGATTCGTGCAAAAACAAATCAAATTCAGGCAATCCCTAATACTGTTAGTCTGTTGCTTACGAATACAACCACTGGTTATCACCGCGATCTTCAATTGCTTAAAGAAGAGATTTTCCCTGGCTTATCCAGCCTAAAATCTTGCTTGGAAATGAGCACCTTCATGCTCAAATCAATCAAAATCAAAGAAAATATCCTTAAAGACCCATTTTATAAGCACCTGTTCTCAGTCGAAGTAGTTAATGAGTTAGTCCTTCAAGGAATCCCTTTCCGCGATGCTTATAAGCAAGTTGGGAGTGATATTGAAAAAGGAAACTTTTCGCCAGATCAAAGCAAATTGAATCATACCCATGAGGGTAGCATTGGTAATCTATCGCTGGATGCTATTGAAGGGAAAATGAATAAAGTCATCAATTCTTTTGACTTTGAAAAAATGGATGTGGCTATCAAACTTCTTCTAAACTAGGAGGATAGTAACAATTATCTTATCAAACCCTCCTGTTTTTGTTAAGGATTATCTACTTTAATGGAAGTGATTTTTAAAAATCCATTAAATGAAGAACCTTTTCGGAAGTAATTTAAAATATGATTTAAAATCCAGTCTAGTGGTTTTCTTAGTTGCCTTGCCACTTTGTCTTGGAATAGCAATTGCCAGTGGGGCCCCACCAATGTCTGGGTTGATCGCTGGAATTATTGGGGGTATTGTAATTGGAGCAATTTCCGGTTCACATGTAGGCGTAAGTGGTCCTGCGGCGGGATTAACAGTAATCGTACTAAATTCCATTAACAGTATGGGGACATTTGAATTATTTCTAGCAACTCTGGTCGTTGCAGGATTGATTCAACTTACTTTAGGTATCCTTAAAGCTGGAATAATAGGTTATTATTTTCCCCACGCTGTCATCAAGGGTATGCTTGCAGCTATTGGATTGATTTTAATTTTGAAACAAATTCCTCATGCGCTTGGCTACGATGTAGATACCATGGGAGATGAGACCTTTCTTCAAGCAGATAATCATAATACATTTTCAGAAATTTGGTATGCCTTCCAATTCTTCAGTCCCGGAGCAATACCTATCGTTCTAATTGCAATTGGAATTTTGATTTTTTTTGATAGACCTCGAATTAAGGACCATAAAATATTTGGTACTATACCCGGTGCATTGTGGGCGGTCATTTCAGGAATTGTGATAAATGAATTTTACTTGATCTGGAAGCCTGAATGGAAGCTCACTGGTAATCATTTGGTAAAAATACCAGTTTTGGAAAATTTAGGTGAAATTTCAAGCCTTTTAGTTTTCCCAGATTTCTCAATGATCGGTGAGGGAACATTTTGGATCGTATCCGTCACTATTGCAATTATCGGAAGTTTGGAAACATTACTTAGCATCGATGCTGCTGACAAGCTTGATCCACGCAAAAGGATCACGCCGCCAAGTAGAGAACTGATTGCACAAGGCATAGGTAACACACTTTCAGGATTAATAGGTGGGCTACCTACCACCGCAGTGATTGTACGCAGTACTGCAAATATTTCTTCCGGTGCGCGAACTAAAATGTCAGCGATTTTTCACGGGGTATTGTTGTTGATTTTGGTTTTGAGTATTCCGACTATCTTGAATATGATTCCATTGAGTTGCTTAGCGGCAGTTTTGTTTTTATTAGGTTATAAACTGGCTAAACCTTCGATTTTTATAAGAATATATAATAATGGTTGGGATCAGTTTATCCCTTTCTTGGGGACAGTGGTAGCCATTTTATTAACGGATCTTTTGGTGGGAATCGGAATAGGATTGGTGTTTGGGTTAGTTTTCGTTGTCAAAACCAACTTTGTGCACTCCGTTGATGTGACTGAAAGGAAGGGTAATTACCTCGTGAAACTTCGAAAAGATGTTTCTTTTCTTAACAAAGCCTTGCTGATCAAAGAACTATCAAAAATCCCTAAAGGATCCACGGTCATCGTCAATGCTCACAATGCGGAATTTATTGATCATGACATTCAAGAAGTATTAAATGATTATATACACACTTCAGCTGATAAAAATATTACTGTTTTATTGGATGGCTTTAATTTTAAATTTAACAAAGAACCTGCATGAATGCCTACGATAAACTTTTACTTCAAAACAAAGCTTGGTCAAAAGAGAGGATAGCTGCTGATAAAGATTTCTTTAAGAGATTAGAGAATAGACAATCTCCAAAGTTCCTATGGATCGGATGTTCCGATAGTAGGGTTCCTGCAA
>JBLGAM010000127.1:0-8970 GCA_047612305.1 Planctomycetota bacterium
ATTGAGTTGATCGATGATAGTAAGGTGAGTTTTACGGTGGCAGCTCAAAGAGTCTATCCTGAGCTACTAAAATCTAGTTCTGAAACTCCAATTCAAATTGCACAACGACTTAATTTGATTCAAGAATCTGACGAGGATTCACTAATACTTGTTGTAGAAGCTGTGCTTGCAGAAAATCAAGCCAAAGTAAAAGAATACAGATCCGGTAAGAAGGGTTTGATGGGCATGTTTATGGGACAGGTAATGCAAAAATCAAAAGGCAAAGCAGATCCAAAAGTGGCAACAAAATTATTAATAGAGATTTTAGAAGGTTAATGATGAAAAAAAATATGATCGGAATTTTACTAATTTCCCTCATGGGATTATTTTCCTGTGGTGAGGGTGGGGATCAAACTGACGGAAAAGTAGCAGTCTCTGGGAAAATCGAAAATGCTCCTGAGGGATATGTCGTTCTTTCCCAATTTACAGACAATCGGCCAATTGTTTTGGATACGCTTGAGCTATCCAAGAATGGGGAATTTAGCTATGAGTTGGTTGTGGACGTTCCAACATTTTATGATTTGAATTTATTTGGAGAGAAATCTGTACGACTTGCACTTGATAAGGAAGACGTAAATGTCGTTTACGATTTCCAAAATGCCGAGAGCCTTGAGATCACAGGCTCTCAGGACACCAAAGAAATGGTGAAAATCGAAAAACTGATGTCTGATTATCAGTTGAAGGTGAATAAACTCAATGAAGCCTACTATGAGGCGATGAGCGCAAACAATTCGGATGCGGTAAAAAAGATTCAGGGAGATGCAATGAGTCTCGAGAATGACCAAGCTATAGCGGTGAAGGAAACGATTAATAGTATGGGAAATAGTTTTGCCACGCTTGCTGCCATTGGTTTACTAAATACTAAAAATGAATTTCAATTTATTGATGATTTGACGGAAAGACTTGATCAAAACTATCCTGAAAATAAGATGATCATTCAACTGAGGCAGCAATTGGATGAAATGCGAGCCCTTTCTCTAGGACAAGTGGCGCCTGATTTTGAGCTACCTACTCCTGATGGGAATATGGTAAAGCTTTCTGATCTAAGAGGCAAATATGTCATGATTGACTTTTGGGCAGCTTGGTGTAAACCTTGCCGGGAAGAGAATCCAAATGTAGTGAGACTCTATGAAGAGTATAAGGATAGAGGTTTTGATATCATAGGAGTATCCCTTGATCGTACTAAAGAGGCCTGGGTAGGAGCAATTGAACAAGACGGATTGACTTGGACGCAAGTTTCTGATTTGGCTTATTTCAATTCTGCAGCTGCTACTTTGTATCAAATTGAAGCAATTCCTGCTACCTATCTATTAGACCCGGAAGGGAAGATTATCGGTAAAGATTTAAGAGGACCAAGTCTTGAGAATAAGCTTGCAGAGATCTTCAATAAATAAACATCAGAAAAAACTAAAAAAGCCTTCCGAAATATTTCGGAAGGCTTTTTTATGCAATAGAGAAAAGAAGGAAGAAAAAGTACCAAACAATCCTTCATAGTAAAAATCGGTTCTTTTAAAAAAAGAATAATAAAAGTTGTTTATCACCCGGGGTAAAACTACTAAAATTATTCAAAAGAAAAACAAACCAATACTAATTCTTTTTATAATTAATAGAAACTTAACATTAATATATTGTACTAAATCAAGCAAAATCTTTTTTTCACTTGAACAGTTATTTGGCGATTTTATCATAGCTGGCAATTACCCCTCTTACCATCGCAGAACTGAAACCTTGATGCTCCATTTCGTTGAGGCCTACGATGGTGCATCCTTTTGGTGTAGTCACTTTGTCGATAGCAGCTTCAGGGTGGATGTTTTTTTGGATCATCAATTCTGCAGCTCCTTTTACGGTTTGATTCACGATTTTGCTGGCAGTATCCGAATCAAAACCTATTTGTATTCCACCTTGAATCATAGCTCGCATAAATCTCAATACATAAGCAATTCCACATGAGCCAAGTACCGTGGCCGCTTCCATCAAGCTTTCATCAATAGGAATGGTGAAACCTATCGAATCAAATAATTCAGAGACTAACTTGATTTGTTCTTCATTGGCGTTCTTGCTGCAGACGCAAGTGATTGACTCTTGGATTTCAGCTGCAATATTGGGCATTGCTCTAAAAGTCACCGTCTCTGGAAGCAAAACTTGGTACATTTCTGAAAGGGAAATGCCTGTTGCGAGAGAAATGAAAACTTGATTATGGCTAGAAATTCCCGGTAGGATTTCTTTAAGAATAGGGGAGACATTATATGGTTTAACTCCTAAAATGATAAGCTGTGCTTGTTCAACAGCTTCCAAATTATTGGAAGTCACTATTGCTCCTCTATCCCGGAATTCCGAAAGACTGGCTGTATTTCTCTTGGTCAGGATTAAATTTTTTGGATCAAACCCTGGGATAGAAAGTAAACCATTTGCGATCGATGCGCCAAGATTGCCACAACCGATGATGGCGATTTTCACTTTGGTAATCATAGAAATAATAATTTTTGATTCGATTTATTAACTAAAGATAAACAATAGCGCCTTTTTATTGCCAAGTGTTCAATTTAATCAGTGTCGGATTTTGTAAATTATGATTATCTGCAATGATGCCAGTACCATTATTTTCTTTGGTGGATAGGTTGGAAGACGGATGACCGAAGATCGAAGTGGCCTAAAGACCATTGTTTACCATCGTTTCTAATTATTCTGTTATCCTACTGGCGTAAAAGCGGATATACATATTTTATATTCTTCAATTACAGGAAAAAATAAAAGCTAAATTATTTTGAGAATATTTGAAATTATTTTTAGTGAAAGCTAATTCAATTTTAACTGTACCCATACTTTCTCCAGCTTGGAAAAAGTTTGCCTTTGTGTTTTTCCTTTTACCAGTAATTCTAGTGATAGGGATGGCATTAGTTCGGATGTGTATCAGTCCAGATCAATGGGCTGAAATTATTTATGGTTTTTGGGCAATTGGTTTTGTAATGCTAAACCTGATCAAAGAAAAAGATTAATATATTCAAAAGCTTAGATTGGACACCTTATTGGTAGCTTTTTATTTAAACACCTTTATCCTATTCCTCGGAACATTGCTTTTTTATGGCTTCGGCCACCTCGAGTTTATGGGCTACAACATGTTTACTATTCAACTTATTTTCATCGCTAGGTTTAAATGGATTTTATTTCAGCAACGCAAATCTTTTTTGGCATTTTAGGGCCGTTGATATGAAAAACACAATTAAAGTGGAACGTGCAAAACTCAATATGACCCGGCAAGATTTAGCAGATTTGATTTCCGTTTCTAGGCAAACAATCAACAGCATAGAAGCAGGAAAATATGTTCCCTCGACTGTTTTGGCTTTGAAAATCGCTCGAGCGTTTAAAGTTTCAATAAAGTTGATTTTCGAATTGTAGGAAATTGATTGATTTTGTACGGATATTAAAAAGTGTTTTTTTTAAGGATGATTCGCAAGAATTTAAGGCGAAAAGCGTAATTAAAAGTATCTTTGCCTTTTAGAAAACTTCTTTGATGCCGAAATTAATTCGAATAACGACTGTTCCGCTTTCCTTAAAGTTACTTTTGGCTGGTCAGATGAAATTTATGAAAGCCAATGGTTGGGAAGTAATCATGGTGAGTTCGGATGGCAGAGAAGTTCAGCAAATAATTAGAGCTGAAGGTGTTGAACACGAGGTGATTCCCTTTACAAGAAAAATCACTCCCTTCCAGGATTTGACCTGCATATGGAAGCTTTACCAACTTTTCAGACGGGAAAAACCTGATATCGTGCATACGCATACTCCAAAGGCCGGTCTTTTAGGGATGATCGCAGCTAAACTTTCCGGACAGAAAATTCGAATTCATACCTTGGCAGGTATTCCTTACATGGCTGCAGAAGGATCAAAAAAAAGTCTTTTGGTTCAAGCTGAAAAATGGACCTATTCTTCTGCTACAGAAGTTTGGCCAAATTCTGAAGGTTTAAAATCCTTCGTGATTGAAGAGAAACTTTGTGACGCAGAAAAGCTTAAAGTAATTGGAAAAGGTTCTTCTAATGGCGTTGATTTTGAAAAGTTCAATCGGGACGTTTTAAAAGAAAATCATCTAGTTGCAGCTACGATGAGAATTTTACCCGGAGATGATGATTTCATTATTCTTTCTGTGGGACGGTTGGTTCAGGATAAAGGAATTGAGGAATTGGTACATGCTTTTTTAGAATCGAAAATCTATTCCATGTCGAAACTCGTTTTGCTTGGTAGTTTTGAGCAAGAGCTTAATCCAATTTCAATCGATTTGATGAAGATGATAAGAGAAAATCCTAAAATCGTTCAAATAGATTGGTCTGACCATGTTGCACATTATATGGCTTTGGCTGATGTCTTGGTTCATCCTTCACACCGTGAGGGCTTCCCAAATGTGCTCTTGGAAGCTGGAGCGATGGAATTACCGGTGATTTGCTCTGACATTATAGGGAATAGAGATATTATCTCTCAGCAAAAAACAGGCTTAATCTTTCCTGTGAAAGAAAAATCGGTGCTGAAAGAAGCTTTGGAATTTGCATTTGTGAAGCGAGATAATATGGCCCAATTGGCTAGAAATCTTAATCAAGAAGTACAAGAAAATTATGATCGAAAGTCAATTCATCAAGCTTTATTAGCAAATTACAATCGACTTTTAGAGTCTCATTCAAGCTAAAAACATAATCAGTATTATTCAATTATCACTTATGAAATACCTGGTTACAGGAGCCGCCGGATTTATTGGTTACCACGTCTCAAAAGCCTTAATCGCTAGAGGGGATGAAGTTATCGGATTGGATATCGTGAATTCTTACTACGATATTAATCTGAAATATGCCCGATTAGCTGATTTGGGGATTATTCGCGATAATGTCCAGATTGGTGAAAAATTAATTTCCGATATCAATCCAAAATTTGAATTTATCCAATTGGATTTGGCAGAGAAAAAGCCTTTGATGGATCTCTTTGAACAAGAGAAATTTGATGTGGTCATACACCTAGCCGCACAGGCAGGGGTAAGATACTCCTTGACCCATCCTGAGGTGTATATTGAAAGTAATATCTCAGCTTTCTTGAATATTTTGGAAGGCTGTAGATTCAATTCCACTAAACATCTGGTCTATGCATCATCGAGTTCGGTCTATGGGGCAAATGAAAAAATGCCTTTCTCAACTTCAGATACTGTGGATCATCCGATTAGTCTGTATGCGGCTTCTAAAAAAGCGAATGAAATGATGGCTCATACCTACAGTCATCTTTTTGGATTACCAACAACTGGGCTTCGATTTTTCACGGTCTATGGACCTTGGGGAAGGCCTGATATGGCATTATTTTTATTTACTGAAGCTATTTTAGAGGGAAGACCTATCCAAGTATTTAATTACGGTAAGATGAAGCGAGACTTTACATTTGTAGATGATATTGTCAAAGGGGTGATTAAAGTTGCTGACCGCCCAGCCAAGCCTAATCCTGATTTTGACACACAAAATCCTGACCCAGGAAGTAGCAAGTCACCTTATAAGATCTATAATATTGGAAATTCGAAACCGGTATTGCTCATGGATTACATTAATGCTGTGGAAAAGGGTTTAGAGAAAAAAGCAATTATGGAACTTCTACCGCTTCAGCCAGGTGATGTACCTGCTTCACATGCTGATGTGACTGATCTGGTTCGTGACACTGGTTACAAACCTGAAACTAAAATTAAAGATGGCGTAAAAGCATTTACTGATTGGTATCTAGATTATTATAAAAAGTAAAAAATGAAAAAATCCATTTTAATAACCGGAGGAGCAGGGTTTATAGGAAGTCATGTCGTAAAACTTTTTGTTTCCAAGTATCCAGATTATCAAATCATAAATCTCGATGCATTGACTTATGCCGGGAATCTTGAAAATCTCAAAGAAATCGAAGGAATTCCAAATTATACCTTCTTAAAGGCTGATATTAAAGATGCTGATTCTTTGGCTTCAATTTTTGAATCTTACAAAATCACCGATGTGGTCCATTTGGCGGCTGAATCGCATGTAGATCGTTCGATTTCTGATCCTTTGGCTTTTGTGATGACTAATGTAATTGGTACGGTCAATCTCCTTAATGTAGCCAAGGAAGCTTGGAAAGGGGAGTTGGATCAGCATTTATTCTATCATGTTTCTACGGATGAGGTCTATGGATCACTTCATGACGATAGTTTCTTTTTAGAAACAACAGCTTATGATCCTCAGTCACCCTACTCGGCATCGAAGGCTTCCTCAGATCACTTTGTACGAGCATACGCGAATACCTATAAAATGAGAACAGTGGTGTCTAATTGTTCAAATAATTATGGGCCAAATCATTTCCCAGAGAAACTGATACCGCTTTGCATTCATAATATCAAAAACAGTCGACCTCTTCCAGTTTATGGGAAGGGTGAAAACATCCGAGATTGGCTTTTTGTTAAAGATCATGCTCGAGCAATCGACATTGTTTTTCACACAGGAAAACCTGGTGAAACGTACAATATCGGTGGCTTTAATGAATGGAAGAATATCGATATCGTTCGATTGCTTTGTCAAAAAATGGATAAAAAACTGGGTAGAACAGAAGGGACTTCCGCGAAGCTAATTACCTATGTGACAGACCGAGCTGGACACGATCATCGTTATGCGATAGATGCCTCTAAAATCCAAAAAGAATTAGGATGGGAGCCAAGTCTTCAATTTGAAGAAGGCATAGAACTTACGATTGATTGGTATCTCGCTAATCAAGACTGGCTAGATCATGTCACCTCTGGAGCCTACAAAGATTACTATCAAGATCTTTACGAAAATAGATAAATTGATCCCAGCCTAATGGTTGGGATTTTTACTTGTAGGATAGTCTACCAAATAGAGAACTAATCCAATGGAAACAATCCCTAGACCAATCAGACTTTCCATTGGCTTATCCCAAAGTATATAGCTCATTATTCCCACACTTAATGATATGTAGACTATTTGCAAATAGGGCTTCCCAGGGGCCTTAAATCCTGAACTGTTTTTAATTTTTAGAGAAGAATAAATTGTGATGGTTCCCATTAATTGGAGCACGAACCCAGCATAAATCAAAACCTGCTCAAATGATCCGGTGAGAAAGAGAATCAGACTAATAATCGTATTAAGAATTATTGCTGCTACTGGTATTCCCTGAGAGTTCACTCTTGAAACCGGCTTCCAAAGGTGGTAATCCTTCGCAATGGAATAAGTGATTCTAGGACCGATCCACGAATATCCGCTGATAGTTGCAATAAGCTGAATAGCAATAAAAAAACTGATCCAAGCAGCGCCAGTAGGTCCAAAGATGTTTTCAAATACAATATTAGCTACTTGGACTTTTCCTGAAAGTTGATCAACTGATGCATGTTTTAAAAAAATGATTTGGATCAAAATATAGACTACCGTCACAAAAATTGTAGCGCTGATTAGTGCCAATGGAAGGGTTTTCCGTGGATTCTTGATTTCCTCTACAATGTATGCCGCAGAATTCCAGCCAGTAAATGCATAGAAAACAAAAACCAAGGAAACAGCCAAGCCAGGTCTTGTGACCTCTCTAGTCCAAGTGGAAGAAAAGTCTAAAGCAGTGAATTCGATTTGAGGAGAAAAATAGAAACCAATTCCAATTAGAATTAGGACAAAGACAATCTTTAAAAAAGTCAAGCTGTTTTGAATTAAGCCACTTTGCTTTATACTAACAATGTGGCCAATCGGAATTCCAATTAAGAAGATCAAACCAGGCCAGATACTTTCTCCTAAAATAGGAGAGAGGTAATTATTCATGGCCATCGCCGCTATTGCAATCGGAGCTGAAAATCCAACAGTCAGCGAAACCCATGCATACAGATAGCCAATAGATGGATCAAGTGTTTCAGAAAGGAAAATATAATCTCCGCCAGATTTCCGGAAATGGGTGCCTAATTCGGCATATATCAATGCTCCAATCAAAGCCATTCCACCTCCTAATGACCAAAGCAATATGATGGACCAAGTATTTTGAACCTCAACCAACTGAAAGCCTAAGCTGGTAAAAACTCCTGTACCTATCATATTTGCAATCACCAGACCAGCCGCAGTCTTCCAGCCTATTTTTTGATTTGTGGACATTGATTAGAAGATTACGAATTTTGAAAACAATAAAAAAGGCATCTGCCGAAGCAAATGCCTTTTCAATTAATCTTACTGAAAATTAATTCTTTTTCACTTCTTCAAAAATATCAATTGGAGTAGCCTTTACTTTTTCTTCAAAAGCTTTCCAATCACCATTCATAAACAATTCTACTTTTGCCATTGCCTCATCAGCAGCTGATCTTGCCTGGTCAAATAAACGCATTTCTGTAGGTCCTGGTGCTGAGTACGAAGATCCGGCATATCTACGAGGTAGACTTACCATAGTCATTGTCGTTGGATAAAGGCTTCTTACTATTCCTTGACCTTCCAAAGTTGGACCGTCGAAAGCTTCTCGAGTCTTATCCAATGATTTTTTTACTTCTTTAGCTGCTTTGATAAGCACTTTTGCATCTTCATTATCAATGTCTTTAGTTATCGCCAAAACTTTGTCAATTGTTTTCTGTGCATTGTCCAACTTTTCTGTTGAAGCACTTACTTCGGAAGTAAGGCCTTCCAACTTCTTCATGAAAACCTCCTTAGCTTTCAAATCTTCCATATTGACTTTGATTCTTGGATCGGAATAAACATTAATACTAGTCTCATCTTCTACCTCTTGGAATGCAAAAACCACTTTATATGTTCCTGGAAGAGCATCCCCTCCGCTAGGTTCAAAGAATCCAGTTCTTCTGCCTCCTCTTCTTCGAGAGTTATCCATATCTACTGTCGACTTACGGTCTAGACTCCAGTTGATCCGGTTCACACCATTGACAGGCAAAGTCTTCAATGTTCTGATTTGTTTTCCTGCTTCATT
>JBLGAM010000128.1:0-8749 GCA_047612305.1 Planctomycetota bacterium
AATTTATTAATTATGACATTAAGACTAGGCGATTTAGCTCCAAACTTTCAGGCAGATACCTCAATGGGTAAACTTGATTTTTATGAGTATTTGGGAGATAGTTGGGGGATTCTTTTTTCTCACCCTGGAGATTACACACCGGTTTGTACTACAGAATTGGGCACAGTAGCCAAGCTAAAGAATGAGTTTGCTAAGCGAAATACAAATGTAATGGCCCTAAGTGTGGATGGATTAGAAAGTCACAAGGGTTGGATTTCTGATATCAATGAGACTCAGGGGACTGAAGTCAATTTTCCAATTATTGCTGACGAGGATCGAAAAGTGTCTGAGCTTTATGATATGATTCATCCAAATTCCAATGAAAACTTCACCGTTCGATCTGTATTCGTGATCGGAAATGATAAGAAAATAAAGTTGATGATTACCTACCCTGCCAGTACGGGTAGAAATTTTGATGAGTTGCTTCGAGTAATTGATTCACTACAGTTAACTGCAAACTACTCAGTAGCTACGCCTGCCAACTGGAAACAAGGTGAAGACGTGGTGATTTCTCCATCGATTAAGAATGAAGATATCCCAGCTAAATTCCCTAAAGGACACAAGGTGATCAAGCCTTATTTGAGAATTACTCCACAACCAGATTTATAATATTTGCTCTCTAACCTAGAGAGAGGCTCCATTTGGAGCCTCTCTTTTTTATTTTTTGATGGAGTTAATTATGGCTAAAGCATCTTTGATAGTGTCTCTGATTTCTGAATAGGCATTTTTTGCAATTAGCTCTTTTTTGAATAGCTGAGAACCCATGCCCACACAAAGCACCCCAGCGTCAAACCATTCCTTAATACTCACAGCATTCGGCTCCACTCCTCCTGTTGGGATAATCTCCACGTTTGGAAGTACTGCATGTACTGATTTGACAAACTCTGGAGTCAGCACATTCGCAGGGTAAATTTTAACTAACTCAGCTCCAATTTCCTGCGCAAAAAACACTTCTGTAACCGTGCCACAGCCTGGGATCCAGGGTAGATTGGCATTTTTACAATATTCACCTAGTTTAGGATTCATTACTGGGGCCACGATGAATTCTGCTCCCAGCTCTGAAAACATCTCTGCTTCCCAAGGATGATAAATTGTTCCAATACCAAGTGAAAGCCCAGGCATTTGATCAGCCAGTTTTCGAATTGCCGGAAAAATGGAAGGGGCTTCTTTTCCTCGGTTAACCATTTCAATGACACGAATTCCACCTTCATAGGCTGCTTCCAATAGTTTTAGACAAATATTTTCTTCCGGGTTGAAAAAAATGGGCATTATGCCAGCTTGGTCCATTTTCTGAATGAATGGTGTGGGATTTCTCATTATCGTTTGATTTTACCTATGGACTCTCCTATTACTAATTCATGAATTTCCGACATGCTACATAATAGCACATCGCCTTGGACGCTATGCTTGATTGCTCCTGCGGCAACTGCAAAATCTATGGCTTCCTGAGGCTGTAAATGCAGCAGACCTTGAATCAATCCTCCAGCATAAGCGTCACCCGTCCCTACTCGGTCTACAATATGAGTCAAATCGTAGGTCTTTGAAGTAAACCAATTCTCAGAACTGATCAAATCCCCAATCAAGGTATTATGAGAGGAGCTGATAGAAGTTCTTTCTGTTTTAGAAATGTATTTCAAGTTTGGGAAGTTAGTAAACATATAGACTTTTGCATGGTCAAAATCTTCAAATTCAATGTTTAAGCAAGCTGAAAAATCCCGTTTTCCAGCGATCATAACCTGAGTGAGTGCCATCAATTCGGGCATCACCTGATGTGGTTTTTTTCCAAATTGCCATAGGTTGCTTCGATAGTTTAAATCACCGCTGATCCTAATTCCTCTAGCACTTGCTTCTTGCAATGCTTTCAGTGTGAGATTGGCAGATTCCTGGGAAATAGCAGGACTTATCCCTGACCAATGAAGCCACTCAGCACCTTCAAAAACTTTGTCCCAATTCAAATCCGTACCATCAAAATTTGCAAAGACTGAATCTGATCGATCATAAATGACTTGAGAACTTCGCTGCATTGCACCTTGCTCCAGAAAGTAAATCCCAATTCTTCCAGGATAATATTTTACAAAATCAGTTTTGATCCCATTTCTTCGAAGTCTAGCGGAGGCTGCCCATCCGATTTCTTGATCCGGAAAGGCAGTAAGGTGGTAAACCTCATTTCCCCAAAATGCCAAAGCGGCACCTACATTGGCCTCTGATCCACCAAATTCCACATCATAGCTATTGGTTTGGAAAAAACGATTATTCCCTGGGGGTGAAAGTCGAAGCATTACTTCACCTAGTGTCACAATTTTTTTCATCAGTCAGTATTTTTGTTCTAATTTGAAACAACTTATAAACGCTCAAGCCTTTTTCATGCGAAATAAAACTTTGGTTCTCCATCCCAATGATAATGTTGGAGTAGCCTTGATAGACTTATCGAAAGGTGAACTTATCAAAGATTCTGAAAATACGATTAAGATTCAAGACCATATCACTGCAAAGCATAAATATGCTTTGAAAAACTTCCTTCCCGGGGATGATATCTTGATGTATGGAACTATAGTAGGTGAAGCCACACAGGCAATTCCTGCAGGTGGGGCTATTACACTGGCTAACATTCGACATAAAACCAGAAAATACCGTAGCACTTCTCAGGAATATTCTTGGACTCCTCCGGACGTCAAGCAATGGAAAGAAAAGACTTTTCAAGGCTATTTGAGAGCCGATGGCCAAGTTGGTACAGCCAATTATTGGTTGGTCTTGCCACTTGTTTTTTGTGAAAATACGAATATCAAATTGCTTCAAGAGGCTTTCGAAAATGCACTGGGTTTTTCTAAAATCAATCCTTACGAACATCAAATTAGAAATCTTATTTCTGGCTTAGCTAGCCCATTTACTCAAAAAAGTACGGAATCGGTTACGGTGGAAAGCTTAGAAGCAAAAAACCGGATATTTGAGAATTTGGATGGAATCCGATTCCTAACTCACAATGGTGGCTGCGGAGGAACTAGAAATGATGCCGAAACACTTTGCGCATTATTGGCTGGCTATATTCATCATCCCAATGTGGCCGGGGCAACCGTGCTTTCGCTTGGTTGCCAAAATGCTGAAGCCAAGATACTTCAACAGAAACTTGAAGTCCTTGAAAAAGGTGTTAATAAACCAGTTATAATCTTCGATCAGCAGCAGGAAGGCACGACAGATGATTACATCACCAAAGTAATTGCTCAGACCTGGGAAGGTTTGAAATTGGCAAATCAAGAAAAAAGATCCACTCAGCCTATCAGTAAACTGGTAATTGGACTTGAATGTGGCGGATCTGATGGGTTCTCTGGAATTTCAGCAAATCCAACCTTAGGGCGTGTTTCAGATTTAGTGGTAAGTAGTGGTGGAAGTGCGATTTTGTCAGAATTTCCAGAGCTATGTGGTGCTGAGCAAAACTTGATAGATCGGTGTAAAACCACTGAAATTTCCGATAAATTTATTCGTTTGATGGAAGAGTATTCTGCAGCAGCCGAGCGGGTAGGATCTGGATTTGATATGAACCCTAGCCCAGGTAATATCAAAGATGGATTACTGACCGATGCAATCAAATCTTGTGGAGCTGCCAAGAAAGGCGGAACAGCACCGATTTCTGGAGTTTTAGATTACACCGAATATTTATCTTCCCCTGGCTTAAATCTTTTATGCACACCTGGGAATGATGTGGAAAGTACTACCGGTCTTGCTGGTAGCGGCGCAAATATTATACTTTTTACGACTGGTCTTGGTACTCCAACTGGCAACCCGATTTGCCCGGTGATTAAGGTCTCAACCAATCATAAACTGAGTAGTAGAATGCCGGATATTATTGATTTTAATTCAGGAAGCGTTATCTCTGGAGAGCAGACTATTGAAGAATGTGGAGATGACTTACTTGAGCTGGTGCTGGAAGTGGCGAGTGGAAAAGTGCAAGTGAAAGCAGATGAAAAAAGGAATTTTGATTTCATTCCATGGAAACGTGGGGTGTCTTTATAAAAAAAAATAGCGATCAATTTTGATCGCTATTTTTTTGGTTTGGTAATTATTAGTAAGTAATTCTACCTTTTATTGTACTTGAACCTTGACCATTTAATGAATTGAAGAAGCCTGTTACTTCTCCACCACCAGTTGCACCTTCGAATTTACCAGTACCGCCTACTATAGCTAGCTGTGCTACAAAATCTAATCTTATTGTGGGATCTTCGTCAGAAGTAAATATGTTACTGGTGCTAGTAAACCACACTAAATTTCCTTTACCATCAGTGGTAATTGAACTTACTTCATTCGAAATATCAGTTATCCCTAGTTCAATCAAAGCTGCTCCAGAGCACATAGTTACTGGTGCTGCAACCGTTCCGCCCCCACCTTCAAGTTGATTAATGAAAGTTAAAGCTTTACCCATGTGCGAAGAATTTCCAGATCCTGTACTTGGAAAATAATTTCCATTTTCGCCGATCGCAAAACCTATTTCATTATCGAATTTTTCAAAGTAATTTCTTGGAAAATCTTTTCTAAGATTTTTCTCTCCGCTGGTTGGAGTATTTAGCGCTTCCACTAAATTAGGATCCTCCTGAATTAGAGGAGTCTCTGTTTCCGGAACACAGGAAAATAATAACAACGAGGCCGATAAGACTAAGGCCGATTTTAGTAAAATTTGTATTTTTTTAATTCGAATAATTTTAAGTGCCATTGGTTTTTTCTAACAATTATTTTTAAGTTTTTTGAATTAAACAAAACGACATGTCAAAATCCATATCAAGTATTTTATATTTCAAGCCAATAAAATCGCTGATAATTAAAATTATAGAATAAAAAATTTTGCAGTTGCTGCTTTTGCACGTATTAAACGCGCTTTTTCATACTCCTTAGAATAATACCAATTCAATGCTGATTCTTTATCGGGGAACTCAAGTATGACTAGACGATCATGATTCCACTCGCCTTCCAAGACCAGGACTTCAGCTCCTCGGACTAAAAATTTACCTCCATATGCTTCTACTGAAGCAAAAGCGAGTTTTTTATATTCCTCATATAAAGTGGTATCATGAATATCTACCTGTACTAAAGCAATTGCTCCCATATGTTATTATTCAAATCCTAACCCGGCAGCAAACCTTGTTTTGGCAAAGTTTATTCTTCTTTTGGAAACCAAATCATTAAGAGTAAGCCTTGAACTGAAAAGAGAAACTTCTCTGGCATTTACTAAAAACAAGCTACTTTCTCCTATCTCAAATCGTCTCATTTCGCCATTTAGCAGCATCTCTAAGCTTGTGATATTTTGTGAAAAGATGGTTATCTGTGTTCCGACGACCTCAAGGCTATTAATCTCTGCTTCCAATTTTGTTCGTAATTCTATTTCTTTTAGATTCCGAGAATATTGTTTGAAATCAATTTTTGCATTTGCCAAACCCAGTGCGCCCCTACTCTTCCGCCAAAGTAATGGCGTGTACACTGAGACTCCCCATTTGTAATTATTTTCGAAAAAAGGAGATTCAAAATTATTTAAGGTCTCTGTTAAAAAATTATATTTCAACTTGACCACCGGAAGTATTTGCTGCGACTTGAGCCTTCTCTCCACTCCCAAACTAGCTAATTCAAAATCTGCAATTTCCAATAAAGGATGACTTGCAATGGCTGCTCGTAAATCTTCCTTTTCCAGAATTAGCATGAACGCCTCGAATAAACCTTGAGGAAAAACTCCTTCTTCTAGAAACATCGGCTCACCTTCCTCTCCCCATAGAAAAGTATTGAGTGCTTGGATAGACCCGAAATAAGCATTTTCAGCTGATTGGAGGCTATATTGACGGTTTAGTAATTGCGAAAATGCTTCAACAGTATCAATGGCGGGCAGATCGCCTAGCTGATGGGAAATCTTTACCCCTTCAAATCTAATTTTTGCAAGCTCTACACCTTCATTCAAAACTATCACATTCTCATGAGCTAAGGCCCATTTCCAATAAGCATCTGAAGCCTCAAAGTAAAGTTCGTTCAGCAATTGCTCCCGCTGAGAAATAGTAGATTCTTGATAGATTTGAGCTTGACGCAAAGCTGCCCTTCGCTCATCTATAATTAAACCTTGACCCAAATTGATTGCCGCCCCAACCGCAAATAAACCATCTGAAGGAACTGAGGCCTCCGGATTGAGGAATTGACCTGAATTTCGTTCAAAGGTTCCATTTAGCTCTACTCCTGCCCAAGTAGGAATACTTATTCCTGCCTCTTGGCGATCATAATAGCTGCTATTCTTAAACTCTTTTCTATCAAGTGTCCCATATATTTTTGGATCAAAACCTCCCCGCGCCTGCCTAACCTCCATATCTCCCATTCGAAGATTGATTTCAGCTTGTGAAGCAACGGGATGGTAGGTTCTCACCCAAACTTGAAAAGATTCAAAATCCAAAGTGTCAATAGACTGAGACCAGGTTGCTCCAAAAACAAAGAAAAGTAATAAGCTAATCGAAAACTTTTTCATCATTTTTTCTTTTGAGCAGCATCTTTTTCCTCTTGAGTATAGTAATCTGCCGGGAAGCCATTGAGCTGTCGCCATATTTCATACCACACAGGTACATCGTTTAGTAAGGCAATTCCATCAGCTCCAGAACCCATTCGCAACAAGTCCGGCCATGGCTCCTCTTCTGGGTCTTCTCCTACTACTACGCGATATTGATTGGTTTCTCCTGCAAACTGATCGATCGCTACCACCACTCCACCAAATGTGCCATTGGAAAGCTGAGGCCAGCCCGAAAAGACTATTGCGGGCCATCCGTCAAAGATGAATCGGACTCTGGTGCCAAGCTTAATTAGTGGAAGATCTACCGGCTGAACATACATTTCTACTGCTAGCTCCGCATTTGCTGGGACGATATTTAGAATTTGCTCTCCTTCTTTTATAGTCTCTCCAATACCTACTTGGATAGCTGACGCTAGATAGCCATCCTGTGGAGCCAAAATATGGCGAAATCCTTTTCGGACTTCATAGTTCGCGTATTGATTTTCAAGCTTTGTCGCAGTAGCTTCTGCATCATAGCGAGATGACATAGCCGTAAACATCTCTGATCTAGCCTTAGCAACTTTATCTCGGAAATCATTTTCAATGGCATCCAAATCAATTAATGAGCTAATCTGTGAATTTTGACTGCTCAAATAATCATTTTCTGCTGTAAGTAGCTTAGCCTGCACATCCTGAAATTTTAACCTTCTGGTTTCTAGATCTACCAATGATCTTAATCCTTCCGTAAAGAGTTGTTCTGCTCTTGCCAATTGTTCTACTCCAATTTTATAATTAACTTTTGCCTGCTCAAAATAGATACTATCTGACTGCACTTTCAGATTAGACATGTTCAGCTTATTCTGTGCTTGCTGTAGCTTTAAGATGTTGTTTCCCTGCAATGCTAAGATTTGTGTCTCTAGCTGCCCTACTTTTTCTCTGTATGAATCTGCTGAAAGCAATTTTGCGTCTACTTGAAGTTGCGTTCTAGGTAAGAGCATAGAGTCAAAGTATTCATCCTTGATCTCTGAAATCTGTAAAATAGTATCACCTTTTTGCACAAAGGCACCTTCCCTCACATACCATTTTTCTATTCTACCTGCGATGACTGAATGGATCGTTTGAGGTCTTTGCTCCTGCTTTAATGCGGTGACATATCCTTTGGATCGTATATTCTGTGTCCAAGGCAAGAATATCATTATAAAAACTACAATCAACAACCCCGTAAGGATTCGCACTCTTTTTTTACTTTCCTTAATCGGCAAAGTCATCACCAAACTTTTAGCACCGCTAAAAGGAATGGATTCTTTAATTTTAACTTTTGAAATATCCAGCATGACCCTTAAAAATTCTTTTCTCTAAATGATTTATAGCCTTCAAAATTTCCGTTATACGAAAGCGTACCTTTTTCAAGGAAAATAACTTGGCTAGCTCTAGCTATGACTCTTTCTTCGTGGGATATCAATACCAAAGTCCAATTTCCACTGAATATGAATTCAGTAACTCTAGTTTTCATTGGTTCTTCCAAATGACTTAATGAATCTTCCATGATGATTGCTTTTGGATCTCCCAGAAATGCCCTAGCCAAAAGAATACTCTGAGCGAGCTTTCTTGATAGCCCTTTTCCTTCAGGCATTAGTATGGTGTCTAAGTCAGCTGGAAGTTGATAAATATAATCTTTCAGGTCAACCAATTCTAGGAGGTAGTCCAGCTGATCCGAATCGAAATCCCTCCCAACCAAAATATTTTCTTTGATTGAGCCATGGAAAATTTGCTCTGTTTCCAGACAATCTCCGACCATGGATCTGAATTTCTCAAGCTGTATCATTTCAATTGAAAGGTTATTCACCTTCACTTTTCCTTCATATTCTTCATAAAGCCCTGAGAATAGCGCTAAAAGCGCACTTTTCCCACTGCCACTGGCACCATTTATCACCACTTTGTTACCGGGATTAATAATTAGAGAGACATCCTTCAAAATCGGCTTTATGGCATCCTTAGGTTGAAAGGTTACATTTTCTAAACTAAACTGGAGACCTTCAGGCTGCGATACGACTACTTTTTCGGTATCTGAATTATGCTCTAATTCTAGATCCATCACATGGCCTAGTTTTTCTACAGAAACCAATGTGTCATAAACAGTTTCCAATGATAGAATCAATTTTTCAACTGCATTGACCACCAAAATGATAATTACCTCAGCAGCAACAA
>JBLGAM010000129.1:0-8700 GCA_047612305.1 Planctomycetota bacterium
CCCATGAATTTGAAAGCAAGTTCTTCGCTTGCTGTTGCCGCAAAATATGATGTCTCTAAAAATGTGATTGCCAAAGTAACAGGCTCAACTAAGCCTGAGGAATATGTGATTTATTCGGCCCACTGGGATCATTTGGGAATTGGCAAGCCTGACGAAACAGGCGATTCTATTTACAATGGTGCCTTGGATAATGCTACCGGAACAGCAGCTTTACTTGCTTTGGCAAAAGCCTTTAGTACAGATGAGAAACCTGAACGTACGGTGATTTTTCTAGCCGTGACAGCTGAGGAACAGGGACTTTGGGGTTCGCTTTACTATGCCTTGAATCCGATTTACCCGAAGGAAAAAACCGTTGGGAATATCAATATGGATGGCATTAATCCCTACGGGAAAATGAAGGATGTGTCCATCATCGGAGTAGGGCAGAGTGATATGGAAGATTTGCTCAATGTGGAATTGGAAAAAGTGGGTCGCTATTCTGCTCCTGATCCTACGCCAACTGCCGGTTATTACTTTCGATCTGATCACTTCAGCTTTGCAAAAGTTGGAATTCCTGCATTGTATATCGGCACTGGAATAGATCATTTCGAGAAAGGCAAAGAATACGGAAAGCAGCTCGAGGATGAGTACGTGCAAAAATACTATCACAAACCTTCCGATGAATACGATACCAGCCGATGGGATCTAGATGGGGCTATAGATGATGTTCAGTTACTCTATTCAGTAGGAAGAAATCTAGCCAACTCGGATACTTGGCCAAAATGGAAGGCAAGCTCAGAATTCAGAGCTATCCGAGAGGCGTATATGAAGAAAAAAAATGATTTTAAGTGAAAAAGCGGATGTATGTAATTTTGGATTAGCCCCTAAAAGTTAGACGTTTTAAGAATGATTCAAACTTAGAGAAAGAGCTCGGTATTGTACCGGGCTCTTTCCGTTTAATTTGGATTTGATTCCATCGGATGCACTTGTGGTGATCGAAAGGTTAGACTGCGGTGAAGTTTTTCATCGAGTTTGGCAATCATATCTTGTGGTGGATACAACTGCTCCACTTTCTCTTTTCCTAAAGATTAATTTGAATTAGTCGCCTTTTCGATGGAAACCACTTTCATAGGAATGTACCATTCATCTGTTTCCAGATTTACTCCTCCGCCCATTTTTTCCTGTACCATTCGATCTACTATAAAAACTCCAGTTTTCGCCATATTATCAAAGGTATCGACCCCGTTATTTGGGAAGCCACCCCGGGTTCTGTGGATATTGAATTTGTTTGCGAATTTTCTCCCAAAAGCCGCTTCTACGCCTTCTTTGCCTAACATGAAACCTAAAAGTCCTCCCCAAGTTGCCGTAGGATTATCAGAGTCCCATCCTGCCAAAGCGCCGATTTTGATGGTTTCTTTGATATCACCTTCGCCATAGAATAAACTGACTATACTCGCTCCAAAATTGATTCCAGCAGCAAAGCAACCATTGCAAACCGGATCCTTGATGTACCATTCATTACCTGCTTCTTGATTTACTTGGTATTTGATATGTAGGCTATCACGCGTTGTTTCCCATGGAATATCTGAGTCATAGCTTGCTTTTACAAAATCATACATACTTGCCACCACGGAGTTTTCCGGAAGCTGGGTTCTTGCTTTTTCGGCCATCCCAAAAAGTTGACCCTTGATGGATTTTGTAGAATCTGCAATTGGGGCAAGTGAATACATGATCACGTAAAACTCTGCTGCCCATTGGGCATTGGATCTTGCGGTAGTTTGAATGGGAAGTGTAGCGATTTCTAGCGCAATATCTGGCCGGGTCGGAGCGAAAAAACCAAAGATCTCGGTGGTCAACTGAGCGTCAATCATCTCGTAATCCTTGTTATTTGCCGGATCACCTGTCGCTGGGGGAAGCATTCCTTGACGCATTAGATCATGAGCAGTTTGATTGGAGACCCAGAGGTAATTCTCCTTGGAAAGGCTATCTTTTGCTAGGAAAGGAGTATTCTCATCGGAGTAAATATGCTTGAGCCAGCCGTTTCGAATTTGCTCAGGATTTAGCGAGTTAGTTTTATTCCCATACATGAGCGCTTGGTAGATGTATTCGATATCAGTATCATCATCCGCTCCCCAAATTCCTCCTTCATCTTCCATCACAAAATCGATATTCCTACCCATGTCCATTCCGATTTCCTCCCAAATCGCAGGTTCGTCCGGGCCTCCCCAATTTGCTCGGGTATAGAATCCTGCTCCTTTTCCGTCTTTGCCATCGCCTCCGATTTTATCCATTTCGGTGACAAGCCCTGTCCAGTTTGCAATGCATTGCCCAAGCCAAAACCCATACAATCGATCTGCATATTGGCTTCTAGAAATCACTAAATCAGTGGGGTTGGGTTTATAGGTTTTGTATTCCAAATTTGGATCAACAAGTTTTGATTGTTTGACTTCTTCTTGCTGACAGGCTGAAAATGAAAGAAAAAGGATTAAAAGTAGTGATGGGTTGATTTGATTTTTCTTCATGGAGGAAAGGATAGGGAGTATTACGAAGTTATAAAAATATTTTTTCAGTCTATCATATTCAAAATAAATTCGACTAGTAGGAGGGGGCAATAGGTTGATATTTAGTTTATTGTCAATACATCCTATAATTAATTTCCCCAAAGCCAGAAGCAGATTTTTAAAGATTTATCCGTTTCTAACTAGAACTGGTCTTTTTCACTCATAGGATTTTAAGTCAAATAAAAAAAGCGTGCTTAGAATTTAAATTCAAAGGCACGCTTTTCCAAAATGAAGACTTATAAAATCTTACTAGTTTTTATTTCCGCCAACTCCAATAAACGGAATTGCGCCAGCTCCAGTCACTTCTGGAAGGATACCGTTCCACTTCTCAATGGCCTTTAGATTGGCTTCAATTTTCCTTAATTCGATCAAATCAGGAGAGATATTCATTTTCTGAAGTCTCAATGCCTCAGCTTCGGCAGTTGCAGCGGCGATAGTTTGCTCTGCTTCCACACGAATTCGATCCAAATCTCGCTTCGCTTTCAATGCATTTTGCTCAGCGGTTTGTTTCGCTTCAATAGCGTCAGTGAACGTTTGAGAAAAGCTAAAGGAAACAATCGAAAATGCATCCACGGCAATATTTGACTCAAGTAATCTCGTTGTCAAGGCATCCTTCATCTCTGTACTCACCGCCGGTCTTTTGGTGATTAATTCCTCTGCGGTATATCGAGCAGTCACCGCTTTCATCACTTCCTGAATCGCAGGATCAATGATTCTCTCCTTGAATTGTAAACCGATCGATTGGTATACCACATTCGACTTGTCAGGAATGACGTGGTAATTCAATGCTACAGATAAAGCCACATCCTGAAGATCCGAAGAAGCGGAAGCCGCATCGGTAATTACCTTCTGGATTTGTACATCCATCAGGACTATTGTCTGCATGATGGGTACTCTAAAGTGAATTCCTTCACCCAAAACTGTATTTTCAACTGCTCCAAAATTCAGTACGATTCCTCGCTCACCAGCTCCCACTTGAGCCCAAGGCTTGAAAGCAAATAGTAAAAACAACACTATTCCTACTATGATTACAGGCTTCCAAGAGCCTTTCTTCATTTCATATTTTATTTCTTCGAAATCCATTTTTATCTTTTTTTAATTGATTCTCAAGGTAACCAATTCTTAAGGGAAATGGCTTTTAAACTGGATTGAATAAAGGAGCCGTGGACTTTTGCTAAGACGTAAGCCAAAGATTAATAGGCCTCTCGGTGAAAAATCTTAGTAACCAGCTGCTTGTCCATCTTTTCGGGATTCTGAAGCACCGGTATAAACACGGTTTGCCAAATCAACCCCAATGGCTTGATATCCACCATAAATACCGACTGCAAAGGAAATTCGGTGTCCCATTTTTCGAAGTTCTCGGAAAACTTCGGGTTCAAATCCACTTTCGAGGTTGAGTATACCCCCATCAGTCATCACAGATCCAGTAGGCTGAGAGCTTCCCGAATGCCTCATTCGAGGCGCATCGCCTGCTTCCTGAAGATTCATTCCAAAATCAACAATATTTACTACTATTTGGGCATGTCCCTGCGGCTGAACAGAACCTCCCATCAAACCAAAACTCACAAATGGCTTTCCATCTTTAGTGATAAAAGCAGGGATAATGGTGTGAAAAGGTCGCTTTCCTGGCTCTAAAGCATTTGCGTGATTTCGGTCCTGAACATTGAACTGCGCGCCACGATTTTGAAATACGAAGCCCAATCCATCGGGGACCATGCCTGAGGCAAACTCAGAATAGATACTTTGAATCAGCGAAACCATATTCCCATCCTTATCAGCAACAGTTAGGTAAGTCGTATTTCCCATCTCGATTTCGAGATCCCCAGCTGGATAACTTCTGGCAGCTTGATTGGGATCTATCAAAGCCCTTCGTTCTGCGGCATAGCTTTTGGAAATCAGTTTTTCTACTGGAATTTTGTTGAATTCAGGATCTGCATAGAATTTAGCACGATCCTCATAAGCCAATTTTTTTGCTTCTGTGAGTAGGTGCAGATATTGTGTACTGCCAAAACCCATAGATGCAATATCGTATCCCTCTAGAATATTCAATAGTTGTAGGACTGCTGTTCCCTGTCCATTTGGAGGGAGCTCCCAGACATCATAGCCACGGTAGTTGGTGCTGATCGGCTCTACCCAATTTGAAGTATGTGCTGCTAGGTCTTCGTAACTCAAAAAACCGCCATGTTTTTTCATGTATGAATCAATTGTCCGAGCAATTTCTCCTTTATAAAAAGCATCTCTGCCGCCTTTGGCGATTTTCTCATAGGTATTTGACAGGTTAGGATTTTTGAAAACCTCACCTTTTTTTGGGGTATGGCCATTTGGCATATAGGTCTCTGCAAATCCAGGTAAATCCACCATCCTGCTATAATTACTCTCCATTTCGTAGGCGATTACTTCCGAAACCGGAAAACCCTCTCTTCCATAGTCAATAGCAGATTGTAAAAGAGTGGCCATTGGTAGCTTTCCAAATTTTGCATGTAAGGCAAACCAACCGTCTACTGCTCCAGGTACAGATACTGGAAGTGGACCTAAATCAGGAATATACTTTATCCCTCGATCCATGAAATAATCTATGCTGAGTGACTTGGGCGCTCTTCCACTTCCGTTGAAACCATAGAGTTTTTCGGTTTTCGCATCCCATACAATCGCAAAAATATCTCCGCCTATCCCACAACTGGCAGGTTCTACCAATCCTAAAACTGCATTGGCTGCAATTGCGGCATCCATCGCAGAACCTCCTTTTTTTAGAATGTCTAAGGCTACTTGTGTAGCAAGCGGTTGACTGGTTGCAGCCATACCATTTCTAGCAAGGATTTCCGATCTGGTTGTAAAGGTCTTTCCAGTCAGTCGATCTTGAGCAGAAAGTTGACCAACAATTGAAATGAGAAATAGAACAGTAAAAATCTTTTTCATGGTAATGATTGATTAATCTTTCTTGAAATTAATAAAAATTACCCAGTGCCATTTTGTCAATTGTGAGGTCTGCGAAATAGCGATTTAAATGGTTAAAACCGAAGGTCTAAGATGACTTGAATGTTTTGATCGAATAAAAAGCGATAGGTATCCAAAAAGCTATACAACTGAATAAATCATGGCAGATCCAAAAATAAAAGCGAGCGGACTAATTAATCTAACCTGTATTGGTTTCAATATTCCAGCCCATTTCATGGAATAGGCATGGTGATATTTTCTGGGAACAAAATATAGAACAAGTGATGTGGCGATCATAAACCAGCCGAAAAGCTTGAGGATTTCTGGAAATCGAGAATATGGCGAATAGATTACTAAAGCGATCGCTGGTATCAGGCGGATTGTGATTTCAGCGTAATTGATAAGGTTCGTGCTACCAGCTTTCCGAAGTGTGGCTAGCGCTTTTTCGGGGTTAAAGAGCATCAGAATCCCAATAGAAATGATGAAAATACCGAATAGAATGACGACCCATGTTGCAAGAATAACCATAAGATTTAGATTTCAAATCGTATCATAACTGTGTTTTTTTGATTTGAATTACCTCATGCCAGGCCTTTTTTGGCCGATCAGATGGGTATCCATTTTCTGCGCGGTATTTTTTCCGAGCTTCGGTGTAATCCCACCAATTTTTGTTGATTTCTGGATTTTTAGCAAAATCGACGATCAATCGAAACTGGTCTTCCGCGCAGGGATCCGTCCAATGGCCTTTCTTTCGCTCATATTTATCAAGCAATTTTGCGCCATCTTTAAGCTTCAATTCTTCCAATAAATGATAACCAAGGAAAATGAGATCCTCTGCAAACTTGATTCCGACTGACGGTACAGTTTGGAATTCGGGTAAAGCAAAAAGTGTTTTCACTCGATCTGAACTTACATCTAAAATCACTTCTAATTCATCCGCAGCCAAATCCAAAATCTCTGAAATCCTAATTTTAGCTTTCCGAAGGTTCTTTCGCTCAGCTAGACTTAAGTTGAGTTTAGGAGTGGATTTTTTCTTCATTACTTTAAAATAATAATAAAGAAGATACAGAAGTCAATTTAATAAGGTGAAGGGAGGGTTTACCCTCTAAAAAAACAAACCCAGCCAAAATGAGCTTGACTGGGTTCGAGTTTTTTTTGTATTTATGATATTTAGGAATTATCCCATTGTAAATCCATCACGATAGGTTCTCGTCACGAATTGATTGGCTTCCTCCAAATTGGTAATTCGAAGGTTTTCACCGTCCCAAAGTAGTTTCTTTCTTCCAAAGAATTCTGCCTGACCTTTGCTGTTTTCTCTACGAAGCATGTAGCTTCGAATGGCCAAATTCCCCATCAAAACTGTCTCGGTCATAGGACCTGCATAGTCGAAAGAGGAAGTCAAGCCTTTATGTTCCGCACTTCCGAATCCTGCCTTGCAAGCATCTACCCAAAGGCGCTGATGTCCATATTCAGATTCCATATTGTCTTCTGATTGAGGCCCCATTTCTTTAGTGCCGTCATTTAGGTAGAGTTTTGGTTGAAGCGGAGAAGAGTCATTGATATTGGTGGAAATGATTCCTTTGTCACCGATGATCAATACTCCATTTGCTGATCCGTTGCCTCCGATATCATCATCTGCTGGAATAATGTCCGGGTGGGAAGGCTTGATTCCGCCATCACTCCAAGTCATCTCGATAGGAGACTTACTCTTAGAAGTGGCTGCAAAATGCAAGGTGATAAACGAGGAAGCTGGGCATCCCTCTGGATTATAATCAGGTGTCCACATTTTCGAGAAGACGGTACCAACGCTACATTCCGCATCAGTTGGGTATTTTAATCCTAGGGTTCGGAATGGTATATCAATCAAATGACATCCTACATCTCCAAGTGCGCCTGTTCCGTAATCCCACCAACCTCTCCAGTTGAATGGATGAAGATTCGGAGTAAATGGAATCTCAGGAGCTGGACCTAGCCAAAGATCCCATTGCATTGCATCTGGCTTGGATCCTGTGTCTGCTGCAGGAAAAGGACCTCCCTGAGGCCAAACCGGACGGTTAGTCCAAACTTGTACTTTTGAGACTTTGCCAATTTTATCAGTATCAATCCACTTCTGAACGACATCTAGGTAAGGATTGGATCCTCCTTGATTCCCCATTTGAGTCACTATTTTCTGGGTTCGTGCAAGCTCAGTGAGTATTCGAGCCTCTGAGATGTTGTGAGTCATCGGCTTCTGCACATAGACATGCTTGCCACGATCCATTGCGTATTTCGCAGCAGGTCCATGGACATGATCAGGTGTGGATATAGTTACCGCATCAATATCAGTTTCGGTATCCAGCATTTTTCGGTAATCTGCATACAGCTTAGCATTTGGAAAACTATCCACTGAGCGTTTTGCCGAACCGGAAAAATCTACATCGCAAAGTGCAACGATTCGCTCTCGGCCTTTGACAGAAGCAAGCATAATATCACTTGCACCTTTACCACCGGCTCCAATTGCAGCAATATTCAATTGATCAGATGGGGAAGTGAAACCTACGCCTCCAAGTACATGTCGCGGGACGATGAAAAAAGACGAAGCAATAGCGGCATTTTTGATAAAGTCTCGACGACTTTTCTCTAAAATAAGTTTGTTAGGTTTTTTCATAAAATTGGGGTTTGATTGTTAATCGAATTCTAAAATAGGAAATTTTGTCATGAGTTAAATCATTTTAGGATAAATGGCAGTTATGGTTTAGTTGTTTTTAAAATTTATGGGGTTTATAATAAAACTAACTTACTAGTAATTAATTGGATTTCCTGTTAACGATTCCGTAGATTGAACTTAATTTATTTACAACCAGTACGGTTTACTGATTATTAACCCATTTATTTGAATCAAATTAACTCTATCCAAAACCTATCAACTTATGAAAATTGGTTTAGTCAAAGAAACCAAGGAGTTTGAGCGTCGCGTCGCTTTGAGCCCAGATGGGGTCAAGCTTTTGATAAAAAAAGAATATCAAATTCGAGTGGAATCTGGTGCTGGTGAATCCTCCTATTTTTCTGATCAGGATTACGAAGCTGCCGGTGCAACAGTTGTTTCTAAATCGGAAGCATTGGCAGTCGATGTGATTTTGAAAGTTAATCAGATGACTTTGGAAGAAGTCGCTGGAGCAAATGAGGGAGCAGCATGCATTTCATTTTTGTATGCTTACACCGTTCCGGAATTGATCAACGCCTTTCT
>JBLGAM010000130.1:0-8616 GCA_047612305.1 Planctomycetota bacterium
GAGCAGATCGAGGAGCTCAAAGTTTTTGGGAGATCGGTAACTGGAAGACATCCCGAGAAAGGAATTATTTAAGAAGTTAGAAAGCTGAAATCAGAAGTCTAATAATAAATCAAAAGACCAAATTTAATTTGGCAATCTATGGGTTTGGAAAGGATAAAACTAAGTTGTAAAATCTAATGTGTAAATATCACCACTACCAACAAATTTCATAAGCTTCCGATAGTCTAATAAATTGAATAGCTTAAATTCGAAAATTCATATTATTTCATTTTTTTGGTTTGAGAATCAAAGGATCGTTGGAATTTGAAATAATTTGATTTCGATTCATCAATTGAGGACGATACCCACCTTTGACAAAAAGTTTTGCTTGATCGGCATAATGCTTGCTAAATCGATTCCCGCTTTGGCCAGTTGGAAGCACTGAAATAGAGTTTTCTACCGCTTCAAAGTCTAAGATAATCCGCATCGCTGGGCCTGAGGTAACCTTATACACCCCTTCGCCATTCAATTTGAAGGCAAGCTTATTAACTCCCTCAGCATTTGCTTCCAGAGCCTTTGTTTTCACATTGAAAATTTTATCCAAGGGCTGCTGAGTACCCAGAGGATGGGGATGCTCTGAGATGATTGTTTTCTCCCAATTCCAATTTTTCCAATTCGCCCCTAATTGATTTTTTAATTCTTCTAAGCTTTGTGCTAACGCCAAATCAATTATTTCTGATTTTGATTCCACATTTGGAGTTTTAGTATTATCCCACCATGGATTTTGTTCAGCTTTCAAAAATCCAGCAGTGCTGCGAATCATGAAAAATGTTTCCAAATAGGTAGAAAAAGTATTCTTTCCTAATTCATCTTCCATGGCCAGCCGAAGTGTGTGATAGAGCCACTTATAATAGAGGGTAGGTTCCACCTGAGCAAGCTCATGATTTCCTTTCCAGGTGTTTAGAAGCTCTAGTAGCTCCGCATGCTCCGAATATTTTTCAAGCTGGATTTGGGACAAGAGAACTTTGGCATTCGTGGGATGAGTCGTATTAATAGTTTCGTTTTGCAGTTCCTTGATGGATTCCGTATCCCAATCATTTTTCGGTTCAAGTGTCTCAGCAATCCGTTGATAGCGATCACCGGGATAATAATATCCTGGGAAAAAGATTCCATTTCTCATGGTATCGGGCTGATTATTGGCTGAGATCACAAATCCGGAAGTGGGATTAATGCTTTGGGGATTATCGGTGAAAGGATACCAGCCTTTTGGTAAGGTTTCAAGATCATTTCCATCAGCTATGATTTTTGAATTGACTTTCTCCGATCGAATTGGAAGTTTTGCCGCGGCCCACCAAGCGATATTTCCACTACTATCTCCATACATGATATTTAGTCCCGGTGCATGAATCAATGCCGCTGCATCGGCTACTTCTTGCATGGAAAAAGCATGGTTCATTTTGTAAGTAGCTTCCAAAGCTCGTGTAGGTTCAAGTATATAAACCCACCAAGATGCAACCGGATTTGGAGTTAGTGCAGCGATTTCTGGGACTACTTCATTTAGAATTGGACCGTGAATAGTTGATCTGATTTCTAGCGTAACAGCTTCTTGACCTTTCACCTCAATTGTTTCTTTCCGGCTTGTAAAAGGGTAGGTGATTTCGCCGACCAAATATGAATTTGGATCCTCAGGCTTTGCTTTGACTTCGAAAAAATCCTGATCATCGTTTTCAAACATGGTCAAACCTATACTCTGGCTTTTGGTATGTCCAACTAATCCAAATGGCATTCCAGCCAAATGATTCCCATAATAGCTGTGGCCAGGATATTCCAAATGTGCTTCATACCAAACCGAAGGAGAACTAAATCCGATATGAGTATCGTTAAGGAAAAGAACTTTACCACTTTTGGTTTTGGAACCTGCGATTACCCAAGCATTGGAACCTTCTAGCGCAGGAACAGGAAGTTTACTCAAAAGACTAATCAATGATTTTTGATCGCTTGCGTCACCCTTTAAAGAGTCAGGATAAAAGTTTGGAATCAAGTGATGCGATGGAAGGGTTTGGACGGAGAGCACCTCTAAATAGGGAGCGCCAAGCTCACGGGCAATTTTTGAAATCAATGGGTCAGTTTTTACCGCAATGGCAAAGGAAAAAGCCATGTAACCGGTGATGGCATGAATATCAGTGACGGTAAATTCCCTTGGTTTTTCGGCAAGAAGGGTATATTCCATCGGCAGATTTCCTTCTGCAATAAATTGATTGACCCCAGCGATGTAAGCTTCTGTTGCATTTTTCCATGGAGCATCCGGTTGAGCCTTATAGAATTCGGTACTTTCAATGGCATGATTAGGAATTCCGAGGGTTCTGAAAAATTTATCGATCTCCAATAGATCAGGACCAAGAAATTCGGCAAGTGTTCCTGTACCCACTCGACGCATCATTTCTAGTTGGAATAATCGGTCCTGTGCGTGAATAAAGCCTAAGGAAAAATAGGCATCTTCTTCATTTTCAGCATAGATATGCGGGACTCCATAGGCATCAAAAAGGACCTCTACCTCACTTTGTATTCCATCCAACGTGAATTCCCCACTGTATTTCGGAGAATGAAAATAGATGAATATAAGTAGTGCCATGACCAAGCCAAGGGCAAGGCCACCTAGGATAACTCCGATTTTTCTCATGTTTACAATTTGGAGTAAGATTAGTAAATCAACCTGATAATAAATAGGGGATAAAGTAAAAAATCAACTCAATTCTATTGCCTCCAAAATCACTCGACAAGCCTCTCGGATCTCATCCTCTGTGATAATCAAAGGAGGTGCAATCCGCATGGAGTCGTCACAAAACAAGAACCAATCGGTAATGACGCCCAGTTCGATTGCACGGTCAATAATTGGTTTCAGCACTTCAAATGATTCGAATTCCACCGCCATCATCAGTCCCTTATTCCGAATCCCTTTGATTTTCGGATGTACCAGAAGGCTTTTAAAAAGATTTGCCTTTGACTCCACTTCTGCGATCAGGTTTTCTTCTTGGAGAATTTGAATAGTGGCCAGTGAAGCTGCAGCGCTTACCGGGTGTCCTCCAAACGTGGTAATATGGCCGAGCAAGGGATTATTTTTGAAAGCAGCCATCACTTCTTTATTTGCAATGAAAGCCCCAATTGGCATTCCTCCACCCATTCCTTTGGCACAAACGACCATATCAGGGATGATATCAAAATGCTCAAAGGCCCAGAACTTACCTGTTCTGCCAAATCCAGCCTGAATTTCATCTAAAATCAGCAAGGTCCCAGTTTCATCACATCTCTGCCTTAAGGCTTTGAAATAGGTGGTGCAGGAAACCCGAATTCCAGCTTCACCCTGAATTGTCTCGACGATCATTGCTGCCGTATCGGAATTAATTTTCTCCAAATCCGAGAAGCTTCCATAATGGATATGTGAAATACCTGGAAGGAGTGGGCGATAGGCGCGCTTGAAGATTTCATTTCCTCCGATGCTGAGTGAGCCGGCCGAACTCCCATGATATGCATCCACACAAGAAATCAGATTTGGTCTTCCAGTATATCGTTTAGCCAGTTTCAATGCACCTTCAATAGCTTCTGATCCACTATTTACTAGGTAAACATTATCAAGATGATCTGGAAGGGTATCTGTTAATGCTTTTGCAAGTTGGGTCTGAGGGGTCTGGACATACTCTCCGTAGACCATCAAGTGCAGGTATTTGTCCAATTGTTGATAAATGGCTTCCAGCACCTTTGGGTGTCGATGTCCTACATTGCTGACCCCTATTCCTGCAATTAAATCGACGTACTTTTCTCCATTTGGTCCATAGAGATAGATCCCTTCTGCTTTTTCCACTTCAATCATCAATGGAAAGTCTGTGGTCTGTGCTAAATGAGATAAGAAAAGTTGTCGGTTATTCATGGTTGGTTTTTATTCAAAAACTTGAGAATCGAAAGAAAATGCCCAGTGGTAGTTTTTTAGCATGATTATCCTGCAAGTATAATTCACCATGCTCCGCGTTCTGAACATTTTTAAAAGTAGTCTTGATGAGGTTAGCAGCGATTAGGGAAGAAAAACTGAGGGAGTACATATTCAGCAAGACGAAATGATCTTTTGGATCAAGAATATCAGCACATACCTTGAGCATTTCATTGATTTGTTCTTCTAGAACCCATTTTTCCCCATCAGGTCCGCGTCCATAGGCTGGCGGATCCAAGATGATTCCTTGATATTTATTTCCTCTTCGGGCTTCTCGTTTAATGAATTTCATGGCATCATCAACCATCCAGCGTATTCCGTCTTGTCCGGAAGACTCCATATTATGCCTAGACCAAGTCACGACTTGCTTGACTGAATCCAAGTGTGTCACATCAGCACCAGCAGCCTTAGCGGCTACGGATGCGGCTCCTGTATAGGCAAATAGGTTGAGGACCTTAGGATTTTTGACAGGGCATCTTTTTATCGTTTGATAGAGGTAGTCCCAATTAACTGCCTGCTCTGGAAATAAACCGATGTGCTTAAATGAAGTTTGAGCAAGGTTTAGCTTTAATTTCAACCCTTCGGTATTTTCATAATCGACCGTCCAATTATGTGGCATTTTCTGAAGCTGCTCCCATTGACCTTTCTCAGGATTGCTTTTTTCTTTTGCAAAATGAGCATGAGCCAAGTTTTTCCATTCGCCTTCAGTGAGACTTTTGTCCCAAATAGCCTGAGGCTCAGGTCTACTGAGAATAAAATCTCCAAATCGTTCTAATTTTTCAAAACCTCCTGTGTCGATCAATTCATAATCAGTCCAAGGGCCAGGGGAAAGGGATAGGATAGTTTCCTGCATAATAGCTTTATGAGTCAGTCCGCAAAAATAGGGAATATATCAGTAACCCATTTGCTCTAAGAGCTCCAGACTGTAATTCCATAATTTTGCCGCGTAAGCTTTATTGGAGGCGATCTTGGATCGGCTTTTTGCCTTTTTCTTGACGTAGTATGCTCCATTAACCAATTGTGCTGTTGGTGTTAATGCGAGGTGTAAGCTAGTTTGGGCACCCGCTTTTGGTGAAATGAAAAAGAGTTTACTTACCTCAATCAGTGCTTTATTGATCGAGCCAGAACTGGAGCCAAAATTTGTTTTTACTGCTCCGGGATGAAGCGAGTATCCACTTAATCCATTTATTCCATTTTGACGGGCTATATGATTGCTTATTAGAATATTGTAAAGCTTGGCGGTGCCATAGGAAAGCCAAGTACTTTTGGATCTCTCCAAAGACAGATCACTCAAATTGAATGTGCCAAAATGATGTGCCAAAGAGCTTACTTGAATGATTTTGGCTTTCGCTTCAATCAAGTTTGGGAGTAGATTTTTAAGCAAGAGTACATGTCCCAGGTGATTAACCTGAAAGGTTTTGTCTAGTCCATCTTTAGTTTTGCTTAGTGGGGGAAACATTCCACCTGCATTATTGATCATCAAATCAATTTTTGGAAATTCTTCCGTGATTAGAGCTGTGGCTTTTTGAATCGAAGCGAGATCTTCTAAATCCATCTCGTACATCCTGATTTTTTTCTGATCCGGAAGTTGTTGAAAAAGTGTTTTAGCTTTATCTAAATTTCGAATAGGTAGGATAAATTGTTTGGCATGGGGATAAAGTCCCTTAAGGGTTTCCCAGCCAATTCCAGAAGTGCTTCCGGTTAAAATTATGATCATAGTGAAGAATCTTTCTAGTACTACAAAATCTAATCGAATTGGTTTTCAGGAAACTAGTTCTTTTGAAATTTTGAATGTCAGATAAAAACTGATTTTTTGTTATTTTGGTCCTATTTTAAACAAAAATTAATTTTTCCAATTTCATTTCTTTGAGTTTGCTAGTAGAACATGACTAAAAAAATTGTTGATATAGAACAAGCAATCAACTCCAAGAATCCAAAACTTCTCAAATGGATTCCCAGGTTTTTGCTTTCATATGTGAAGCGTGTCACACATGAAAGTTGGTTGAATGAGGTTTATAACAGTATAAGTCATCTTGAAGGTATAGAATTTGTCAATGCCTTAATGGGTAAATTTGAATTGGAAGTGGAGCTAGTCGGGGAGGAGTTCCTTCCTAAAACTGGTGGAGTGATCATAGCAGCTAATCATCCCTTTGGCGGGATGGATGGAGTGGCGATGATGTTTGCTATGGGCCGAGTTCGGAGCGATATTCGTTTTTTGGTAAATGACCTACTAATGACATTTAAGAATTTCGATCCGCTTTTTATTCCAATTAATAAGCACGGGAAAAATACGCAAGAAGTGTTTGATCGAATTGAAAAGGTATATTCAGGAGATTTTGCAGTACTGATTTTTCCAGCTGGGTTGGTTTCTCGAAAAGGAGAGGGTGGGATAAAAGATCTGCAATGGAAAAAAAGCTTTATTTCCAAAGCCAAGAAATTTAAAAAGGATGTCGTCCCATGTTTTATAGAAGGTAATAATTCCAAGTTTTTCTACAATTTGGGCTTTTGGCGAAAGAAAATAGGGATTGAAGCCAATATAGAAATGCTCTATTTGGTGGATGAAATGTATAAGCAGCGGGGAAATAAAGTGGTCATTCGAATAGATGAGCCTATTTCATATCAAACATTTGATTCATCGAAAACCGATGTACAATGGGCTGAGCAGGTGAGGGAAAGAGTTTACGAATTAGGGAGCAAAGCATGAAAGAAGAAGCTATTATAGCAGCAGTATCTAAAGAAATTCTCAAAAGTGAACTGACTGAAGCACGTTTCTTGAGATATACTAATAATGGCAATAACCTGGTTTATCTGGTCAATTTCCATAACTCTCCTAATATAGTTCGTGAAATCGGTCGCTTGAGAGAGCTTACATTTAGAATTGCAGGTGGTGGTACAGGGAAGGCATTTGATCTTGATGAGAATGATACCTGCGAAAATTGCTACGAACAATTGATTACTTGGAGTTCTGAAGATGAAGAGATTGTGGCTGGATATCGTCTCATCAATTGTAAGAATGCTATACTTGGAGATGGTTCAATAAATCTATCTACTACCCATCTTTTTGACTTTTCAGCTCGTTTTGTTGCAGATTATTTGCCCTACACGATCGAGTTGGGTAGATCATTTGTACAGCCAAAGTATCAACCTGCTATTGATAACCGCAAGGGTATATTCAGTTTAGACAACCTTTGGGATGGGCTTGGAGCGGTGGTTTTACTTAATCCTGAAGTTAAATATCTATTTGGAAAAGTGACCATGTATCCACACTACAACCGCGAAGGAAGAGATCTTCTGTTGATGTTTTTGAATCATTATTTTCCCGATAGAGATGGCTTAATTAGTCCTAAAGAATCAATTGAGCTTGGCTATGAAACAGAACTTCCAAGCCTAGGAAACCCATTTGAAGGTATCGAGTATAAGGAGGGCTATAAATTGCTTAATTCAAGAATTCGGGGGTATGGAGAAAATATACCCCCTCTGATCAATACCTATATGAATTTATCTCCTACAATGATGACATTCGGGACGGCAATGAATGACGAATTCGGCGAGGTAGAGGAAACCGGTATTTTGATTACTCTTGCCGATATCTACGAAACAAAGAAACATAGACATATGGATACTTTTGAGCGAGATAAGGTTTATGGAGAGAGAGAAATCTAAAAAGTGTGTGTTGTTGGTGGGAGCTTCTCCTGATCCATCTCGCTATGCCTTTGCGGCAGCCAAGATTTTTCAATAGCGAAGATTTGTGTTCATCCCTATCGCAATTAAGAAAAGCGAGGTACAGGGAAAAACTATTTTTAATTTAAGAGAAAACCTGATTTGATAGGTATCGAAACTATTACGCTATATATTAGACTATATTTTGTTGTGTCCAATTTCCTGAACAGGAATAACTCGGACAATGAATCCTCAGGAATAAAACATGCGTTTGCCTGAACTTTTATGCTCAAATAACACCAGCGTTTAATATATGATGCTGGTTAATTGCACGAACTATTAAGAAATGTTTGCGATGACCGAAGAAAAAATTCAACTAAATGGTGCAGGCGCACTGCTGATACCTATATATCTCGATGCGTTAGTACTCGAAAAGGATGAGACCGTACTCGAGCCAATGGTCGATTTTTCCCGGCTGCCATATTACGACCACATTAGCAATGTGAATATCAACGCCGATGTGCCATATCTCAGTGAGGAAATTGTTTCTCACCCCATGCGGGATCGGAGTCTGCGTTTGAAGAGCGGGGTTCATCTGCACTGGGCTTTACCCGATGCATTGTCGAAAGGGGTAAGTACTAAAGATGGCCTGGTGTTCCCTGCCTTGCCTGATCGATGGTTGGTGACCCGCAGAAATAAGGAAGGAACTGATGTTCAAAAACAGTGGATGGTGGAGAGCGATTACCTGCATCCGGAACTTGATCCCGAAGCCGATCCACCCGCCGACACGGTCAGTTTTCCTCTGCCACCGAGAGAGGGGCGGGGACAGCCGTTTCGCTATTTGGGTCGAAAATGGGTGGTCCGTCTGGATGCGGAGAATGCTTTGACCATTAATTTCAAGAAAGAGTCAGGAGCCGAATACCTCAATGCCTTAAGCGATGTAGGTGAAAAGCCGAAAACAAACTGGCATAAGGTTGTTGGCGCAGGACTTACTG
>JBLGAM010000131.1:0-8590 GCA_047612305.1 Planctomycetota bacterium
CCGCCAAACATGCTATTGGTCCAAAGTGCTTCTTCTCCGGTTTCTTCTCGGAAATCCATCGCCTCTTTGGCGGAGCCTTCCCATTGGAGAATGTCACCTTGGAAGATCACCTGATCTTGAAAAACTACCGGTGAAAAGTAAAGGGCTACGATCGCATAGAAAATAGCGACGCCAAGCAAGTGGGGGAGGATGTCTTTTTTGAAATCTAGCTTCATGAAAAAAGAAATTCGGGGAGGATTAGAGATATCCCTGCAAATTAGGAATTTATAGCCAAACGAAATCGAGCATGATTCAAAAGTCACACAGTGGATGATTATATTCTGCGAGATTCCATTTGGCCAATAAAAATCAAATCATAAACAGATGAAATCGAGTATGACTCAAAAGTCACCCAGTGGGATGGCCAATAAAAATCAAATTATAAACTTATCAAAGAATCAAAAAAGTGTGGAATGAGCTTGGAATAGATGGAATAGCGCTTTCGATCTGGACTGAAAATTAGTACTTTTGCCACAAATAGCTGGGAAATTAAATGTTTGATAATTTAAGTTTAAAACTCGACCGGGCCCTTAAAACACTAAAGGGAACGGGTAAAATCACCGAAATCAACGTTGCAAGCACGGTAAAGGAAATCAGAAGAGCCTTGATCGATGCCGATGTGAACTATAAAGTAGCTAAAGAAGTCACGGATACGATCCGTACAGAAGCACTCGGTAGAGATGTTTTGATCTCTGTTTCTCCGGGACAATTGCTTACAAAGATCACTCAGGAAGAGCTGACCAAACTCATGGGTGGGTCCAAAGTGGACATCAAACTCAGTGGCGATCCTGCGGTAGTTTTGATTGCAGGTTTACAAGGTTCGGGTAAGACTACTTTTGTGGGAAAGCTTGGAAGCTACTTGAAAAAACAAGGCCGTCAAGTGTTATTGGTTGCCTGTGATATCTACCGTCCTGCTGCTATTGATCAGTTGAAAGTACTTGGAGAGCAGATCGGAGTAGAGGTCTATGCTGAGCCTGAAAATAAAAATGCCTTGCAGATCGCTAATAATGCGATTGCGTATGCCAAGAAAACTGGTAAGAAAATAGTAATCGTCGATACTGCGGGTCGTTTGGCCGTGGATGATCAGATGATGAAAGAGATTGAGGAGCTGAAAAAAGCTTTGAATCCATCAGAGACACTTTTTGTAGTGGATTCGATGACTGGTCAGGATGCGGTGAATACGGCTAAGACCTTCGACGAGCGCTTGAATTTCGATGGAGTGGTATTGACCAAACTCGATGGTGATACCCGAGGTGGTGCGGCTATTTCTATTCGCCACGTCGTGAATAAGCCGATCAAATTCATCTCTACGGGGGAGAAAATGGAGAATCTGGATATTTTCCATCCAGACCGAATGGCCCAGCGAATCCTCGGAATGGGTGATGTGATCTCGCTCGTGGAGCGTGCACAGCAATCCTTTGATGAGGACGAGGCCAAGCGAATTAATTCTAAAATCCGGACCAATAATTTCAATTTTGATGATTTCCTTTCCCAGCTCGAGCAGGTGAAAAAGATGGGAAATATCAAAGACTTGATGGGTATGATCCCGGGAATGGGCAAAGCCATGAAAGGCTTGGATATCGATGACGATTCCTTCAAGCCGATTGAGGCGATTATCAAAAGTATGACGCCAAAAGAGCGATCTAATCCTGATCTCATTGATGGAAGCAGAAGAAAGCGCTTAGCATCTGGTTCCGGTAGGACTATTGTGGAGGTAAATAATCTGATGAAGCAGTTTGGCGATATGCGCAAGATGATGAAGCAGATGAACAAAATGGGCGGAGCAAAAGCCGCTCTTGGTAAGATGATGCCGGGAATGGGAAAGCGATAAGGGGTATAAGATTTTAGATGTAGGATTTTAGACTTAGGAAATCAGAAAGCACATTTGGTTCAAGTCTCAACTGGTTCAAGTCTTCAGACTTGGACCTTTTTTTTTAAATCAGAAAGCTCAAGTTAGAAAGCTGAACAAAGTGTCATTGCGATCCGCAGCGGCGGAGTGGTAATCTGTTTCCAAATTAAGATTGTCTCTGCTTCAAGTTTGTATTTGGTTGAAGTCTTCGGACCTGCCTAAAGTCGGCAGGCAGGCTTGGACTATTTTTTTTAATAAGTTTAGTTGAAGCTCTGCTGGTGGAAGGTTTAAATTTTGTTAATTCCCATAGTGCATAGAATCAGCCACAAGCGAAAAATACTTAATATTGTTAGTCAAGGAATTGTTTGTGGAGCCTTACATGCATTGTAGGACTGTACCAATGACCCTGTTTTAATAAATGATTTTTCCACTTAAGTCAAATTATATGAAAACCAGGCTATTAGTTTTTTTGAATTTACTTTTATTCTTTTCTTGTAATCCCAAAAATAAGTTAGTTATAGATACTGATGAGTTGAAGTTATCTAAAGTTATAGCTCTCCAAAAGCTAGACAGTATTAGGATTGATTATTTAGGAAAATCCACCATTCATGATCTGGATCCTGAATCTAGAACGGTGCTGTTTATGGAGCATAAAGAGTCTTTTGAGCAAATAATTATAGCTGATTTTGATGGTAAAATATTAAGCTCTTTTTCGAAATTAGGAGATATTCCTGATGGTTATGGAAGGTTGATTTCGACTCTACGCATAATAGATGCAAATTCTTTTATTGCATATGCATACAATGGTTTCATGACTTATAATAAGGAAGGAAAAGCACTTTCCAGAGTTAAATTAATTGAATTCCATACACCAAATTATGTACCTATGTTGATGGGATACGGACTGGAAAAAATCGGAGAAAAGTATTTATATATCAATCAGGATTCTCCAGTGAATAACGATTATTCAGATATCAATAGGTACAGTGAGATGTATTTGTTGGACTTGTTAAATCCTGCGACTGGGGAGAAGGAGCCAATTATTAAAATTCCAGAAAGCAGCATTTTCCGAAATGGAAAATATTTTTTCAGGAATGCATGGGATCCTGTATTTCATTTGGCTGATAATAAAATATATGTAGCTTTTGGTCTGGACCCAACAATCTATGCTTTTGATGATAATGCACCTTATACACTAGATTTTTCCTTGCCCCTTAATTTGCCTGAATACAACTATTTCAAAGGTACTGATGAATATTCTGATGATTTTTCATTTTTTGGATTACGGTTTATTTCTGGAATGATCTTAAACGTCAAGAAATTTGATGGCTACTTCTTAGTGGCTTATTTTCCTGGCTATGATTTAATGGACGCCGAAATCTATTTTGAAAACAAGTCTCCAGAAGAAGCAAAGATTTTTAGGGATAGTATGCAGCAAAAGTATCCTTCTCGTATAGCTATTGTTGATTCGATAGGAAATGTTATCAATGATTTTGTACCAAAAGGGCTTGAGCCAAGAAGTATGCTAGTACGAAACGGTGAACTCTGGATGATGGAAAAGTCTGATGAAGAAATAGAGCGGGATTATTTTAGATTATTTAAGGTAGGATTGAAAAGTGAGAATTGACTCAATATATAGTGTATTTCGGTAATTAAATAAGTCGAATTTTTAATGATTGTTGGTTTGTTTATGGTTTATATACAATTAAAATTCGTATCAGTTCTGCTCTTGCTGTTGGCTAGTTTTTCTACTTTTTCCTTTGGACAAGTCAAGTTAGAAAAGGAAAGTGAGATTGCTATGGAGTCACTATATCCGGTGGAAATAGTTGATTATTTTCCCAATAAAAAAATATATCTAGGATATATACTATCAACGGAAGGAAAAAGGATTGTTGTTATAAATGAGAAAGGTCATTTAATTAGTGACAAGGTTTTGGAAGGGGATGGGCCTAATAAATCTGCCGCTCCGTTTAACGCTATGTCTTTTTCAGAGGATGGAAATATTTACCTCCAAACGTTTTCTTACATATTTCAATATGATCAGAATTTGAATCTTATAGATAGATTTAGTTATCCTTCCAGTACTTCTATTCGCATCTATGGACGAATGGAGTTTTTTCCTTATTTCAATTTAACTGATTCAAAGTCTAGCTCTTCCTTTATCACAAATCCTTCAGATACAAATTCGTTTCGGCCGGGAAGTGAAACCACCAAGGAATTAATTGAAATTTTTCAAAAAGGAACAGAAAAGCCATTTAAAATAGCTCCAATAACTGATCGAGTGATGTATACAAAGTTCGATAAAGCTTTATTGGCAGATCTTTATTTTATCATCTAAAAATTGGATCGAACGAGTCGAAAACTCTACCTAACTACCAAGATCGATAGTGAAATTATAGTATATGATTTGGTTACCAAAAAGTTGGAATCAAGAATAAATATTTATCATGAGGATTTTAAAATGCTGCGAAAGTCACTTTTAACAAGGAGTGATTTTCCGGGAAACGGAAGGATCTCCTTAGGCCCTAAGAATCATAAATTGTTCTTACTTGATGGAGGAAAAATAGTCTTGGATTATATTCGAGAGATTCCTTATGGAACCTATGAGAAAAAGATCGCAGATGATCCTACCTATCATCATTTCCAAGATCCGAGCTATCATAGGCTGATACTATTTGATAGTAATAAGCAGGCAAGTGGTGACATAGCGCTACCTCCTAATGGAAAATTGATGACTTCGATGCCCGGGAATCGGCTTTTATTCCAGTTGATTGACCCAAATATTGAAGAGGACTTTGTTCGATATGGTATATATAAGGTAGTCGGCACAAGTAAGTAATCATTTCTACAAATCTATAGTTTATTTCTTTTGAAAACCTCCTTCCCCTTCTACAAGCAACCCGACTCCAAAGACTGTGGCCCCCTACTAGGTGTAGAATGTTGGCCTAAGCGTAGTTTGAATCTACGCTTTAATATCATTGGGGATTTGTAATTCAGATTTGGTATTGAGAATAAGTTTATGATCTTAAACCAATTGATTCCGAAAGCTATACGGGATGGTAAAGATATTAGGTCGAAGTTAGAAACTTCACCTGGTCCAAGTCCACCGCATTGATTAGAATACGCCGAGGCTGGGTCGAAGGCATAATTTCATTTCTTACCCAACCACTCTTCGAACAGGTTTATTCCTTCCTTTCTAAGCAAGTTTTCCATTTCTAGCTTTCGATCTTCTCGATCAAGAGCTAACTCCCGATAGATCCATCTATTGTCAAAGCCTGCGTTTGCACTGTCTACCCGGTTACTGGCATAATAGACTTTGCTCACTTTTGCAATGTAGATAGCCGCGGTACACATGGGGCATGGTTCGCAGGAAGTGTACAGTTCACAACCCACAAGATCAGTACGGGATAGTTGATTACAAGCATTTCGAATCGCTTCAATTTCGGCATGTGCTGTAGGGTCATTATTCTTATGTACCAGATTGCCGGATTCACCTATAATCTTTCCCTCTCTTACCACTACTGCCCCGAATGGTCCGCCATCCCCACTCTTCATAGCTGATTGTGCCAAGGTGATGGCTCTTCGCATAAATTGTTTCTCTTGCGTTTTCATGATCTGGAAATTTGCGGGGCTAGACAATTTTATTTAACTGAATAACCCGGTGAAGATGGAGATGTTGTGAGAGAAGAGTATATTTCTACGATTTGAAGAAAAAGCAGGGTCTTACTGTTAAGGAAGGGTTTGTAATTGAGGATGGTTCTAGGATTATGCTGAGGCCTTTGAATCTAACAAATGATACATTTCATTTTGTGAAAAGTAATACCTTCCAAGATTCAAAAGGTGAAGAGCAAAATCCGGTAATCGGGATAGTAACTCTGAAATGATCACTAATTCTGATAGTTAGCTCTTAAGTGTTTCTACCTTTACCCTTCCTGACTAACCCTCAATACTTGGTTGCGGAGAATAGAAGTTCTAATCACCGCATATTTGCGGAGAATATTCCTTATATTTGCCTCAATAGTATTTGATTCGCAATGGTAAAATATATCTATCACTATGAAGATTGGACGAATTTCACTTGGAATGAAAAGTCATTCTCTGCCATTTTTGGTAAAGTAAGGAGCTTGCAGGGAAAAATATCGGGTCAAATGAATGCCTTAGGCTTTACTACCAAGGAGGAAGCCAGCCTTGCTACATTGTCTTTGGATGTAGTGAAATCATCCGAAATAGAAGGTGAGCTACTTAATTACGAGCAAGTTCGATCTTCAATTGCCCGAAAATTGGGTTTAAATATTGGAGGGCTGGTACCTCCTGCTAGAAATGTAGAAGGGGTGGTTGAAATGATTCTTGACGCAACTCAGAATTATTTAAAGCCTGTCACCAAGGAGCGCTTATTAGGCTGGCATGCTGCACTCTTTCCTACTGGTTACAGTGGAATGTATAAAATTGAAGTTGGATGCTACCGGACTGGAGAAATGCAGGTAGTCTCAGGAGCAATGGGTAAAGAAAAGGTTCATTTTGAAGCGATTTCTCCTAATCTGATCCATGGCGAAATGGATAAACTCTTATTCTGGCTGAATAATGATTTTCAATTGGATCCTGTATTAAAAGCTGCTATAGCTCACTTTTGGTTTATAATTATTCATCCTTTTGACGATGGCAATGGAAGGATCGCGAGGGCAATTACAGATTTATTACTGACGAGGGCCGAAGATTCCCCCGAGCGATTTTATAGTATGTCAAGTCAAATAATGGTAGAACGCAAACAGTATTATGCTGTTTTGCAAAAAGTACAGCACAGCAGCGGGGATATCACAGGATGGCTTGATTGGTTTTTACTATGTTTGAAAAATGCCCTTTTGGAAACTCAGAATGCACTAAAAAAGATACTGGCTAAATCGGAGTTTTGGGCAAGAAATGAAAATCTGCCTATGAATGAGCGACAGCGGATGATGCTAAATAAATTATTGGATGGGTTTGAAGGTAAATTAAAATCATCCAAGTGGGCTAAGATAGCCAAATGCTCTCCTGATACAGCTTTGCGAGACATCAAGGATCTCATAGAAAAGGGAGTACTTCAACAAGAAAAGGCAGGCGGGAGAAGTACAAACTACGAACTCAAAGATTTTTAATCAATATATATTCTCTTTTAAACCTGTATGTAATGAAAGGTATTAGAAAATTAGGGTAAGACCTGAATTTGGTTTGAATCTATCACCAGACATCCCCGCCTATCGCCGGGCAGTCGATATATGTCTAGAAAACTTTGCCTTAGGTGGTTCTTGACAATTGTTGGGAGCAGGGGAGGCAAACTTCACCCAGTACAAACTGATATTTAACTACGCCGAGGTGGGGGTAAAAAAGACATAAGAGATAAGATTTTAGAGAGAAGATTTAGGGAATCAAAAAACACGTGGTTCAATTCTTCTGACTTCCACCTTTTTTTATTTTTATACAATCGATTTTAGTAATTCAATAGAAATGATCTCAACAGCGAATGGTCGACTTTTTTAAAAACCCCTCAACTCATCCACCTACTCATAAACTCCAAGAACGGTTCTTTGTAATTGTCACCCACAGCGATGGACTGGTTTCCGATATTGATGACATTCTTGGATACCGATTCGATATGATCCAGCGCGACGATAAAGGAGCGATGCACTCGCATAAACTGATCAGCAGGAAGTAGCTCTTCCATGCTTTTCAAACTCGTCAGCGAAAGAATTGGATTAGGCTTGGAGATCAGATGAACCTTCACATAATCCTTGTAGGCTTCCACATAGGCGATGTCCTTGAGCTGGAGTTTCACGAGTTGGTACTCGACTTTTAGAAAAATGTAATCTGGGCTGGGTTTTTCTGATTCCTTATTTTCAGATTTATCCGTTTGATTGATCCTCTCGAAATAGGCAAAGGCTTTGGTGGCAGCGTTTAAAAACTCTTCATAGCTGTAAGGCTTCAGCAAATAATCCAAGGCATCCACTTTATAGCCTTCGATAGCAAATTGATGGTAGGCGGTTGCAAAGATAATTCGGGTTTGGTCTGATTTTTTCTTCCCATCCAAAACTCTGGCCAGCTCCATTCCAGACAAGTCGGGCATCTGGATATCCATAAAGATGAGCTGAACTTCCTGTTGATTGATAAAGCTGAGCGCTTCGATGGCATTGGAGAATTTGCCGGTCAATTTCAAAAAGGCCGTTTGTTCAATAAATTTGCCAACCAACTCCAAGGCTAAAGGCTCATCGTCTATGGCTACACAGTTCAGGATCATTCGAGATTCAGGGTAAGATTCACCCAATACTCTTGATTGGATTCATTAATACCAAATTTCAGCCGATGTTTTTCAGGATAGATCAGCTCCAGTCTTCGCTTGGTATTGGTCAGTCCAATCCCATTTTCCTGAGATTCCGGGCTATCCGGGTGAAGCGGGAAAATATGATTTTTGGTTTCAAAAAAGAGTGTTTTACCCATGACTTCGAGTTTAACAAAGATTTCACAGTCTTGCTGCGAGCTGATCCCGTGCTTGAAGCAATTTTCCAAAAAGGGAAGTAGCAACATTGGAGCGATAACCAGATCCTCTTTGGGAGTTTCGATCTGAATATTCAAAGTCACTTTTGTCGAAAGGCGCATTTTCATCAGCTCAATGTAATCGTTGATGAAATTCACTTCTTTGCTCAGCAGGGTCTCTTCTTTTTGATTTTCATA
>JBLGAM010000132.1:0-8581 GCA_047612305.1 Planctomycetota bacterium
ACTTGGCTCGAACCTTACCTTTCTGGAGTCACCAAGAATGAAGATTTTAAGAAATTGAATCTAAGTCAGATTCTTTTATTCAGTCTTGATTTAGAGCAGCAAAAGCAATTAGATGACTTGGCACCTGCGTCAATAGCTGTTCCTTCAGGGAGTAAAATAAAAATTGAATATCGCTCTCAAGGTGATATTCCTCTTCTTTCTGTTAGACTTCAGGAGCTTTTTGGCCTATTGGAAACGCCGAAAGTCAATAATGGTAAAGTCTCCTTGTTGATTGAGCTGCTTTCTCCAGGATATAAACCCGTTCAGCTCACGCAAGATTTGAAAAGCTTTTGGAGTAATGGCTATTTTGAGGTCAAGAAAGAATTGAAAAGACGATATCCAAAGCATGAATGGCCAGAAGACCCGATTTCAGCCGAAGCAGTACGAGGAGTAAAGCGAAAAAATCAAAATTAACCCGGCTGTTTCAAATGATCCAAGTGATCCAAAAATTGAAGATATGAAGCAATGATATAGGGCGTTATTTCCTTCTGCTCTATCTGCTTTAGAAAGTTTGATCGGACTTCGGGGTAGCCTTTTGGATTATAGAGCCTGCATAAGGCTGTAGCACGAAAAGCATTATAGATGAAATTTTGATTCTTGAATGAATTATTTTTCTGTTCTACGAAAGCCTGTTCCAAGTTGACTGGATTCATCATTTTATCAAGCCACTCGAAACCGGTATTCACAAAAAAACTATCGACCGTCATAATGGCTTCAGAGAGTTCCCAATCATTTTCAATGGTAAATCTCTTTGGTAGTTCTTTTCCTATTTTATTCAAAGTTTGAACCATAGTCATCGATCGGTCAGAATAGCTATTTAGACTAGGAAGAAATCGATGAATCAGCTGCTCCACTTGGTCTATTCGGATCCCAAGATTATACTCTAAAAAATTAGATTCTGGATATTTCGTGTAATGAATAAAAATGGCTTGCTTACCGTGAGGATAATATTTTTCAAAATGCAAGAATTCCTTATTCAACGAAAAACCATTGTCTGTAAAGAACTGATTATTAATTGATATAAGGTTTATTTCCCGCATAATGTTTAAACAGTATGATGTGAAATTTGTTGTTTACTCCCCTTCAAATAATTCTTTCATTTCGGAAAACATCAGTTCTACTTCCATCTTTTTGACTTCTAAGCTACCCTCTTCTTCGGGATTATGTAAGTAATGATTCCAGTGCTTTTCAGCTTTTCGAATTGTGCGTGGGCTGATATCAAACTCAACTTCGTCTAGGTAAGCCTTCGCCAATGTCGATGCCTTGAAATTTCCAAAAAGGAAAACCTTGAAAACATCTACAAACCGATCACTTAGCTCGAATAATTCCAAAACTTGTACAAAAGCTCCTTGATGCGCTCGGTGAACCTTATTATTTATCGTTTCAAAGACGGCATCCAGTGATTCTTCATTAAAACTTGAGTTGGAAAGTGCACGGGCAGCAAGGTAGCCTACCTCCCATTTTTCGCCTTTCACTAATTCAATTAAGCGGTCCTTTCCAGAATCATCGATGACCTTACCTAACTTGTCCGCGAATAAATAAGCTTCCTTTTCTTCAGGATCACACATTTTCACTAATAAGCGGTCAATTTCCTCTTGCATGATTTTTCGGTTTATTTTTACAAAGATAAACGAATTGCCTTTTCAAGCTTATGAATTCCGGAAATCCAATCAAGATTAGTGAAGCCAGCTACCAACAGATTCTGACAGAGTCAGGTGAGCTCGGGTTAGAGGAAGCCTATATTCCTGAAAAACATCAATGGCAAATTTCATCCAATACGGATTGGCTAGTTCGAATCAACTTGCCTTGGGATTCAGTTCCGGATGAACGTGGGCGATTGAGGAAGAAAGATGATCATCATTTGGCTTTGGTAATGATCCGAGCAGGGATCGCAACTACAGGATATTTTCATAACGGAGTGATGCTGGATCATAAAGTCTTTCGAGCTTATATGGTTAGACAGAAGCAGGGGAAAAGCCAGATTAAATATCTGAAAACGAAAGGGAAATCTAGGGCTGGATCGAGAGTTAGACTGGGGGAAACAGAAGAGTTTTTTAGGGATATTAATGATAGGTTGCTGAGTTATGACAAAGAATATCCCATCGATACATGGGGAATCAGTTGCGCTAAAACGCTTTTCCCCTATTTTTTCTCCACTGAGCCTACGCCGCCTTTTTCTAAAAATCAAGCAAATCTCTTTTCAATCCCTTTTCATGTGCAGCATCCTGGCTTGGAGACGCTGGAATTGATGCATAAAAAACTTAACCAATTTCATGGATTGATTTCCGAATCTGGTGCTGCGGTTTTTGATTTTAAAGTTAAACCTATAGAGCCTCATCCAACTGATAATGAGTTGGATGAGGATTGGTGAAATTAGGGGTAAGGTGTGAAAAATCTATCGCCCCAAGAGGCCTCTGGTTTTAAAAATTGCTAACCATTGCGGTAAAATGAGTTAACAAAAAAAAGTCAGAATTTCTTCTGACTTTAGGTTGGCGGTGTTAAGCTTAATCAGGTATTAATTTTTTTCTCCTGGGTAACTTGCGTTAAGTATATTCATCGTTTCATGTGCTACTTTGATATTGTATTCGTAGGAAAGACTTTTATAATTGACCAAATCGACTATCGTACCAATGAAACAAAGTCCCAGTGTAAGGATATAAAGGATACCCAGTCCAATTTGGCCTAGAATGAAGCGATGTAAACCTGCAAATCCAAAGAATCCCAACAAGGTTAAAATTAGAATCATTTGAGAGTCCTTTCTTCGGGCGCGATATACTTGTGCAAAAAGCGAAGCCTGATCTTCATCCATGCTCTTCATCAATCCTTGGATATATCCAAGTTCCATTCCTTCTAATTCAGGAAGGTGTCTCAATACATTAGCCATAGTAGTGTGTTGTTTTAAGGTTGTTTATCAATGTCCATATCCGAGAGAAAATAACCAAATAGGCAAACATTGCCAGTGGGTGCATTGACCAAGATGCTTGAAAATCTCCTTTGATAAGCAGACTCATCGATCGACCAAGGCCACATCCAGGACACCAATCAAATCCCAGTTGATCTAATGGGCAAAAGCTCATATGATCTCCAGAATATGGATTGATGAAATAGATTGCGATAAGGCTTCCCATCCAGAATATCAATTCTAAAGGCAGTTGCTTTATCCATCGGGTTATTTCCTTCATGCAAGAAGAATCACCAAAAAGATGCCATCTCTAAAAAAGTGGTTTATTTGGCTATTTTAACAGTTAAGCTTTTCTGAGTTGAATCGAACCGTACATAAAAGTGTACGATTATGAACGCTTTAATTCCGGAAGATTGATGCTAAGTTTTCTTCCAAAGCTTACTTTTTGACTGGTTTCAAACTGCTTTGCGATTTGGGAATAGCTTTTATTTGAACCAAAGTTTTTCCAACCACCAAATTTAAATACTAAACCTAACAATTCTCCATTTACTGCTTGAGGGGTATAAATTCCCAATGCCTTGGAAGCTTCTTTTCCTAAAAAAAAATTAAGAATGGGAATCACTTGAGCGGAAAGAAGTTGATTTGGAATAGTTGCTTTATAATAATCTATTAATGCGTTAATCAATTTATTTCCTGCATCGGACTGGCGCAAGTGGCGCTTTCGAATGAGTTTTTCCAGTTCAAAAGCCTCTTTGGAATTATCTGGCCAATAGTTAGTATCTATCCCCATCAGCTTCCCCACCCATTTCCAATAGTTCATGAGTAAATCGACATCATCATCGGAGACTTGAAATCCCATTTTCTTCCATCCACGAATGACAATAAGACTAAATGTCAAATTGGTACCGATTAAATCCTCTTGGTTGATAGGTTTCCCAAAGGAATCATTCCAATCTTTGTTGTAGTGCGAGATGAAATACCGGCTAAAGGCATGAATCAGCCGAACTTTTGCACAGGTGAGATAGGCCTTCTTTTTGCTCATAAAGGCTCCAGGTTCGAAAATGTCCATTATAAAAGTGCCTGTCTCACCAAGTCTCTGACCGATATCATCCAAAATCCGCTTAGATCTCACCAGCACTTCTGCCCCATCACCAAAGGCATATGAATAGGGTAAGGAATAAAAGCCCAGCATCGCCAGATATAGGTCACCTTTTTGGTTAAATAGTTCTTGACCTCTTTTCAGAATCAATTCAGGCAATTCTTCTAAAGAAAGGTAGAAATTGAAAAATTCCTGAAACTCCTGAGAAAAGGAATCGCTTATTTGAAGCGGGATTTCGGACCAAGAGTTAATTATCGAAATTAATTCAGGATTTTTGATCAATTGGCTAATCAGTTGATCTGCAAGAGGATCTTGCATTGTTCTCAATCTATTAAATTGGGAATTTTCGTATAGATGTAATTTGCTCACATCAGTCTAACCTTCATTTTGTAATTTGGTTGATCAATTTCAAAAAACAGATGAAATTTCTCAGTTTAATAATCCAAGTAAGTTTATTTCTCCTTCCCCTTTACAGCTTTGGGCAGGGAAGTTTTGATCTCTGGGTAGTGGAGACTTCTGGAAAAGGGGGTTCCTTTTCTATCAATTTGGAAACAGCTTATGCCTTGACCGACCGCCAAGAATATGATAACCAGCCAAGCTTTATCAATAAATACCAACTGGTATTCTCAGCCGCCGATGAAACTGGGAATTTTGATATAATCGTTTATAATTTTGAAGCAAAGAAGTTTACGAATCTGACAAAGACTTCTGATCGAAACGAAAACTCGCCTCGAATCACAGATTGCGGCATGTACATCGCAGCAGTCGTTTCCGAGCCGGACTTGAAGCAAAGACTTTGGCTCTATCCAACTAATTTTGAGCCAGCAGAACTGCTCTATGATGATATCGAGCCAGTCGGTTATTACGATTGGTATGATAATAAAGCTGCGATGTTTATCTTGGGTGATCCAAATAAACTTGTCTATGCAAAAGGCAGAGACGATCTGATCGAGATCGACAGAGAAATAGCCCGATCGATTAATCGAAGACCAAAAACCAGCGCGATCACTTATCTTTCCACTCGGGAAACTAAATCAGAAAATGAAGAGCAAGCCTACCAATTGAAAAGTTATGACATTGAATCAGGCATTCGGAGTGACTTAGGGTTTGGCTTGGCCGGTTCCCAAGATTTCCTTTGGTTGGATAAAAATCATCTCTTAATGGCTCAAGGAAATACCCTTTATACTCGAAAGTATTCCGATGAAAATTGGAAGCCAATTGGAACGATCAACTCAGAAACACATCAAAATATTAGCAGAGTGGCTTACAGTTCAGATTTGAATGTACTGGTCATGGCTATCGAACGAAAATAATTAACACCCTCTATGAATCTTTTAAAAACAACTTTACTCCTTTCCGCTTTCATATTTGCGCAAGCGGCGTTGGCACAAATCGAGGATAGAAAAGGCATCGTAGCCAAAAATGCTGAACTGGTAAAAGTTCAAGATGGCTTTATCTTCACGGAAGGACCAGCCACAAATCGATTTGGAGATGTGTTTTTCACCGATCAGCCAAATAATCGAATTCATAAATGGAATGCAATCACGAATGAAGTGACGGTCTTCAAAGAAGATGCCGGCCGATCCAATGGACTGTTTTTTATGCTGGATGGAAAATTGGTCGCAGCAGCGGATGAAGAGAATCAACTTTGGCTTATCGATAAAGATGGCACAGAGGAAGTCTTGGTAAGTGCTTTTCGAGGCAAGAAATTGAATGGTCCCAATGATATCTGGTTGGTTCCAAAAGGAGGAATGTATTTCACAGATCCACTATACGTTCGTCCATATTGGGAGGAAACTAGAGGCAAAGAGTCAGAGCAAGATGGAGAACATGTGTACTATTTATCTGCAGACAAATCTCAGCTCTTTCGCGTGACCGAAGACCTAATCAAGCCAAATGGCATCATTGGTACTCCTGATGGGAAAACACTGTATATCGCAGATCCGGGAGCAAAAAAGACCTATAAATATGAGATCCGAGACGATGGCTACCTGATCAATAAGGAGCTTTTCTGTGAAATGGGTTCTGATGGAATGACTATCGATGATCGAGGAAATGTCTATTTAACTGGTGATGGGGTGACTGTATTTAATAAATCAGGAGACCAGATTGCTCATATAACTGTCCCGGCAAAGTGGACTTCAAATGTAGCATTTGGAGCATTGGATCGGAAGACTTTGTTTGTCACAGCGATGGATGCAGTATACACACTCCAGATGAAATCCAGAGGGGTTTGGTAGAAAAGGATTAGGTTTTCGTTTGAACTTCTGTTGCTCAATTAGGATTTGATTCTTAAAAAATAAAAGCTAACGAATTATTCAATTTCTTGTGAAACAAGAAATTAGGAATTGGATGAATTTTAGTATTTGGATTAGGCTATGTGGTTATAGTGAGTGGAGACTAACTTCCAACCATTTTCTCGCTTTATACAAACATCTAAAAAATTCAAATTGCCAGATTGTGTCTCTCCAGCTTTGGAAAAAAAAACTCTCCTACCCCTTGAACTACCGCTGAGGTTCCATAAATGCGGGCAATAATATTTTGAAAATTAAAGTCTTTGAGAAGACAGTTTTCAGCCCTCATTTTTTTAATTAATTCTTCGTTGGTATCTATTTTCCCTTCGGCATTTAACGAAAGTCCATGGTCATCAAAGATTTGAGACAGTTGATTGAAGTCAAGTGTTAGCCATGTTTGAAATTTCTCTCGGGTAAGGTCTATAAGACTGGATTCAGTTAGCATAGGTGATACCAAGTAGTGCGTAAAATCAAGAAGTATTTTTTAATTATAACAAATCTTCTACCGAAATGAAAAAACAATAAAATATCAGGAAAGACATTGGTAGCTAACGAAAGATAATAGTGTCACATAATCACTGATGCTAAAACTAAATTTTTTAGGCAAAAAAAGACCTTTGGATTAAATATAAACGTCTTTTTCGTAATTTCTTTAAATCGAAAAGATTAACAATCTCCTCCTATCTCACAAGAAGCATCTTTTGAACTATTCATAACTTGAATGGATAGATTTTCTTTTTGATAAGCTGTCCAAGCTTTCTCCAAGGTCTGATCAAAAACCTCATCTGGCTGTGCTCCAGAGATTCCAAACTTCTTATCCAAGACAAAGAACGGAACTCCACGAACATCTAGCTGTCTGGATTCATAGATATCCTGATCTACTCCTTCTTCGAAAGCTCCAGATTCCAATGCGTTTTTTACTGCCTCTTCCTCTAAACCAACTTCTTTTCCCAAAGCAATAAGAGTAGGGAAATCATCTACATTTTTCCCTTCGGAAAAATATGCTAACAGCAATCGCTCTTTCATTACGTCTCCTTTGCCAAATGATTGAGCAAAATGGATTAGACGATGAGCATTTCGGGTATTAGCCACTACAGCCTTCTCAAAATCAAAGTCTAAGCCTTCAGCTTTTGCCATATCAACTACGTTAGCGGTGATTTCTTTGGTTTGCTCTATTGTCCAACCTTTGGAGGTGGCTAAATGCTCCAGCATGCTGATTGAGGGATTTGTTCGTTGATCTGGATTGAGTTGGAAGCTCTTCCATACGATTTCAAATGAATTCTTATGTGGGGATTTGGCCAGAGCTTTTTCCATTTTTCGTTTTCCGATGTAGCAGAAAGGACAAACTACATCTGACCATATTTCTATTTTCATTGCATTTTTATTTACTTGATAACAAATAGATTTTTTCACCAAAGAGTTCAACCCCGATTGATTTGAAAACGAAAGAATGTCCTTCCTGTGCAATGGAGATTGATGAAAAGGCCGCGATTTGCCCGATTTGCCAGTTTGAGTTTCCCAAGCGCTCATCTTGGATTACTTGGTTGGCAATATTTCTTTTAATCGTGTTTTTGTTAAGTTATATTTTGTAATTACAAAAAAAACCTCCCTATGAATAAGCGAAAATTTATCAAATCACTGGCAGTTTTAGGATTTACTGCTCCTATATTTTCATCCGAAACTGCTGCACATTCTTGGGAGAGTTTGGATTTTGATGCTGCTGACTTTTGGGAGCAAATTCGCGCCAGCTATAAACTCAAACCAGATTACATCAATCTGGAAAATGGTTATTATTGTTTTTTACCAGAACAAACGCTAGAAAAGTATATCAAACACATTCGGGATGTAAACTACCAGGCTTCGCACTACATGCGTACTGTCCAAAGGGAAAATAAAGCAAAAAGCGCAGCCAAGTTGGCTGAATTAGTAGGTGCTAGTCCAGAAGAGATCGTCTTGACAAGAAATACCACTGAGTCGCTAGATCTGATTATTTCAGGCTACCCATGGCAAGCTGGCGATGAGGCGATTGCATCCAATCAGGATTATGGTAGTATGCTCAGCATGTTTGACTTGCAAGCCAAGCGCAGTGGGATAAAAATAATCCGAATTGATATCCCAATGCATCCGGAAAACGATGCTGAAATTGTTACTGCTTACGAAAAAGTGATTACTTCAAGAACCAAGTTGATGATGATCCCTCATATTGTCAATATCACTGGCCATATTCTTCCGGTAAAGAAAATCGTA
>JBLGAM010000133.1:0-8414 GCA_047612305.1 Planctomycetota bacterium
AACCTACCAAAAGGAGTAAACTTACTTGTTTCATTTTTATCATAATTTATTCAAAAATCAATTCATACTCCGTGTAACTGTATTCTGCCCGAAGATATAACCGCTCCCCTGACTCATTGACCCGAAAGCTCTCCCTTGTCCCATGCAGTAGCAGTTCGGAAGAATCGTCATAGGACAGCTCATAAATCAGACTTCGATGATCCTTGAGTTGTACTTCATTTCCAATCATTAGAAAATTTTTGGGATCAAAATAATACCACCAGTGATCCGCCCCAGCTCCATAGTCAACGGAGATCACCTCCACCAGCATTCCATTTTCGAGTATCTTTTGACCCTCATACCTGAGTTTGGGGCCTTCGTCAAGTAATTTCCAAGGCTGAGCAAGTGCATAAAAGGCCGCATCCAAATCTTTCTTCTTTTGGGCTAAGAAATCGGGATTTTTCACCTCATTAACTCCCATGGTGTAGCGCATCATTGAACCATCCCAAGTGGAAACATGAGCAATACTATCTACTTCCCAGCTAATTTTACCTTCAAAAAATGGGGACAATCGGAACTCATTCAATTGGTCAGTTTCAGATTCCACTTCCCCGTTTTCATTGAGCAGTCGAGTCCACTTTCTAAACTTGATAGCTTTCAGATTCCCCCAAGAGTTTGAGGTCTCATGGGCTTTGATACTCTTCTGCAAAAGTTCTATTGCTTGCCTTTCAGAACTTGGGGCACAACTCGCCAAAAGGGAAATCAGGAGAATAAAAAGAATGTTTTTCAGATTCATAGCTGCAAATTAGAGTTTCTTTTTCGCCTAAAATAATCCAGATAAATCCCAACACCTACCAAACCATATTCCAAAAAGAGGAAAAGTGGTTGCTCACGAAAACCCGAATTCCCATAGGCTTGATAGGAGAAAATAGCAGCAAAACTCCAAATCGAGAATACTTTTCGCTCTGTCAATAAGCTTAAACCTAAAGCTGGAAGAATATACCAAGGATGAACCACAGGCTGCAAAACCAAATATATCAGGTAAATCAATACCCATAAATCAACCAGCTCAGGTATTGATTTTGGTTTTCTTTTCCAAGCGGAAAAAAGGATGGAAATCAGTGTAATCCCACTTAGAATTTTTGAAAGTGTCGCTATGGTATTGTAGCCTTTGATCCAAAAACCGACTTCCCGAAGTAGGTAATAGATGGATGCATTGAATTCAAATTTGCCCTGATAAAGTCGGAGGCTTTGGAAGAAATTCATCCAAGCATCCCCGATCAATAGCCAAGAAAAACTGATCAGAATTGCAACAAAAGACGCGATCCGAAAACCAATAGATTTACGAGTTTTGGCAAAAGCTAAAATCGCTGGAACGAGCATAAACGGGAGCAGTTTGATCCCAATTGCAATTCCCCAAAAGAATCCAGCTCCAGCAAATCTAGACTGCCAAAGTAAATAAACCGCCAAGAGTAACGAAAGCAAAACAAATCCCTCAAAATGTAGATTTCCAGTTAATTCCAGAATCACCAACGGATTCAACCAATAGAAAATCAATTGATTAGATGGAATAGAAAATACCTGAAAGAGTTTTTTCAATAGGAAAAACACGCCAATCTCGCCTAGAATAATTAGCATTCGAAGTACGGCTATTCCTTGCAAAGGATCCATATTAGCTCCTAGAGCAGCGAGGTAGAAGATTCCTTGATTTAGAGGTGGATAGACTGAAAAGTAATTTGGGGAATTCATCAAATCGAGCAGATTAGCCAAATAGGTATTCTGTGCGTCACCGAGAGGTTGAAGAAAGTCGGCAGGTAAATCGAGGTAAGGATTAAAACCCATTCGTACTAATTCCCCATCCCAAAGAAACCGAACATAATCCTCGGACCAGAAGGGGATGGCTAAAAGCAAGCTAAGGCGGAGAACTATTCCTCCCACAAAAACCCAAGTCCATCCAAATTCTTTGAACAAAAATTTAAAAAGTAACAAGCAAAAAAATAGTCCTGAAAAAACAGGAAAAATTAACTCAAAATTCTCTCTTTCAACAAGATAAGAAAGATAATCAATCCCAATCAGCATCAAAAGCCAAACGAGCACTAGTGAGCCGATACGGGAATTTGAGTTCAAAAGCCTAGATTTTCCCTAAGTCCTTCATCTGCTTTAGTGTTTTTATTCCAATAATCCAGCATGGATACTTTGCTACGGACAGCAGAGGTGATTTCTTTGGCACCATCCTCCTTCAGCTGGGTTTCTTCCCAGGAAATAATCTCAAAAGGAAAGGAGTTGAGGTATCTAATAATCAAAGTCCTCCCCAAGTCAGGATAAAAGACCTCGACCTCAGCTTGAGCTGATCCAAACTTCCGTTTACTGATTACAGCATCCTCCCCTTGAAGTGGAATATGAGAAAACCGTTGGTAAATCAAGCTAGGGATAAGTTGTCTTTCACCAGTTCGGATGAGATCAGGGTTTAGGCGAATCAGGTTAAATAATTCATCTTCTGGCTGTGCTTTCACTTGAAGACTTTGATCCCCTTCAGCTTCAAAGTAGGAAAAGATCTGCGCCTGATAGGCATTATTTTTCCAGTTGAGTTGAATGAAGGACTGCCCGCACCACTCCGTGACTGAAACAACTAGCTTTGGAGATTTGAGTTCCTCATATACCGGCGTAAAAACCGAAAGCATGGTATGATACGGATAAACACCTGTAACGAACTCACGAGTCATATTGAGTTTTAGCACCTTTTGAGCATCTGCTCCAGCTCCACTTGGATCATCTAATTTCACTTGTCTCCTCTTGGAAAAATCCTCCGTAACAAAAATCATTACCGCTTTCCCTTGACGAGATTCACCATATCTCATTTGCTTTAGGTCAAAAACATTGATTTCAGCTTTTCCCTGATACCAATGACTGGCAAATTTTTCCTCATCGACTCCCTTCCTACTGTCAGGATCACAGGAAACCAAAATGATTAGAAGAAAGCAGAATTGAAGAAATTTTTTCATATACCTATTTTAATACTGAACCTTATCGTCAAATACGATTACCAATATTTAAAAATCGTAAAAATTATTTTGTATCCAGCACCAAAGACACCTTTTACCGTCCCGCTTACTTTTGATACTCCGATTCGCTTTCGATAGGTCACAGGTATTTCGATATAGCGAAGCCCGGCTTTATGAGCTTTGATCTGCATCTCGATCGTCCATCCAAAGTTCTCATCCACCATATTCAACTTGAGTAAATCTGCCCATCGAATCGCTCGAAAAGGACCTAAATCTGAAAATTTGGCTCCTTGAATGTAGCGCATCATGTTCGTGGCAAGCCAATTACCAAATATTTGAGGTAAAGTCATCGAACCCGCTTCGCGCTCACCGAGAGCCCTCGACCCAATAACCAGGTCAGACTCGTTCGCTATGATCGGCTGGATCAACAGCATCAATTCCTCCGGATAATCACTATAATCTCCATCAAGAAATACTACAATATCTGGTTGGACATCCTGCTGTTTGATCCAATCCATTGCGGTAAGGCATGCTTTACCATAGCCTTTTTGTGGTTCAAATACGACCTGAGCACCTTCGGCTTCTGCGAATTCACCTGTTCGATCTGTGGAATTATTGTTTGACACTACGATATTCCTGACGATTTTTGGGATATCCCGCAAGACTTTTGGGAGTGATTTCTCCTCGTTGTACGCTGGAATAATTACGTCCACGATCAGAGTGGCACCAGAATGCTTATTTTCCAAGACCATATGATCGGAATGAGGTGAAGAAAACTAGGCCATACCCTATGGCTAGCATCAAGTGAAAGGGCAATAATTCATAAGATCCAGTACTCAAATGGATGATCACCATTGCAGAGAAAATCAAGGCCAATACTCCTTCAAACCAAGTAGTCGTGGGGATTTTTGAGGCTAAATAAGAATTTGCTTTTAGTCCTATTTTACCAGACTCCAGATTGAATTTTGGGGTTCGAATAAAAGGTGATTTCTTTCCAGAAAGCCCTTCCCAAACGGCTTGTGCATTGTGCAATGCTAGTCCCATCGATATCGAAAGGAAGAGTGGTAACAGGTATAGGGCTTCAAATAAGCTTCTCCAGAAATTCTTTTTCCCATAAAAAAAGGCAACCAAATAAACACAAGCGATGAGGACGAAGCCTACCAAAAAGACGCCCGCTAATCTGAAAAGCCCCTCGGAAATCAACCCCTGCTGGCCGACCCACCATACTCCTATGCTACTTAGACTGACCAATATTATTGCAATGAAAATACTGCTATTGAACAGATGTGCCATTGCATGGAATTTGGTAGAAAGGGGCAAGTCTTCCCCCAAAATTCCTCTAGCATGCTTAGCCGCACATTCTGCTCCACCTTTGGTCCAGCGAAACTGTTGAGATTTGATGGCTGACATGATGGGTGGGAGTTCTGCCGGAGATTCTATTTCTCTTCTATAGACAAATTCCCAGCCTCTCCGCTGCGCACGATAACTTAGATCCAAATCCTCTGTCAATGTATCGTCTTCCCAATTTCCGGCATCGATAATGCAGCTTTTTCGCCAGATTCCCCCCGTTCCATTGAAATTGATAAAAGCATGTTGACTGTTTCTCCCGATCTGCTCGATCAAGAAATGCGCATCCAGCGCAAAGGCCTGAAGCTTGGTCAACAATGAATAGTTCTCATTAAGGTGAGTCCAGCGTGTTTGCACCATTCCTATTTTCTCAGAATTAAAGTGGGGAATGGTCTTGTAAATGAAGTCAGGATCGGGGATAAAATCCGCATCAAAAATGGCGATAAATTCACCAGAAGCCTTTTCCAAGCCTTCCCTCAAAGCTCCTGCTTTGAACCCTTTCCGATCTATTCGATGGAGATATTGAAAATTGACCTCTGGGAAATTTTTGATTTTCTCCTGAATCAACTGGGCTGTGGCATCGGTGCTATCATCTAGGAGTTGAATTTGAAGTAATTCTTTGGGGTAATTGATTTTGGCGGCAGCCTCAATAAGTCGCTCGACTACATAGAGTTCATTATAAATCGGCAATTGAACAGTAACTAAAGGCCAGGATTCTGGAACTTGGGGAATAAAATCTACTTTATTTCTGGACTTAAGAAAATTCAACAGTAAATGCCCCTGAGCTAAGCTGTAAATAAAAATAAACAGCATTCCAAGGATATAAACACCTAAGAAAAGATATACTAAAATCATTTACACATTCAACTTTACTGAGTTATTTCCAATCAGAATCGGGAAATCATTAATACGGTTTTCTTCATTTCCATTTTCCAACTTCAGTACGCCCCGAGGACAAACTGCCGCACAAACTCCGCAACCGACGCAGCTCGACCGGACAATATTTTGTCCCTTCTGGGCGTAAGCTCGAACATCGATTCCCATTTCACAATAGGTGGAGCAATTACCACAGGAGATACATTGCCCTCCATTTGTAGTTATTCTAAATCTGGACTTGAATCGCTGCACTATCCCTAAGTATGCAGCGAGCGGACAACCAAAGCGACACCATACTCGGTTCCCCATAAATGGATAAAATCCAGTACCCACTACTCCTGCAAAGGCAGATCCTATCGCAAATCCATAAAACGAATGTAACTGGTTGGTTGCATTTCCCAAGAAACTGAAACCTGAAAAATAATTTGCAATAGTTACTGTAGTCATCACAACCGCCAATACCAAAACTCCATGTATAATGTAGCGTTCATATTTCCATGCTTTTACTGACTTATCAGAAAGCTGACGAAATGGATCGCCCACTGTCTCTGCCAAGCCTCCACAGCCACAAACCCAAGAACAATACCAGCGCTTGCCAAAGAAATAGGTAAATGTGGGCACTCCCACTATGATCAATAAAATACCCCAGATCAACATGAACATCCCTACTCCACCAGAGCTCAGAAAAGTACTGATCTGATAATCGTAGAAAAAATCATAATCAAGAGGCCAGATATTTTTAAAATCAAAATAAGGTTGGTTTAGCAATACCAAAATTTCCGGAATCAGAAAGGCGAATGCCGTCTGAAAAAACATCACCGAGGCGGTACGGAGCTGCTGGTATTTATTACCTCGATATTTCCGAAACATCCGGACTCCCATCACTACAATCGCCAGCGTATAGATCAAACCATAAAGAAACCATTGACTGGCAGGGTTCCCACTTAGCATTTCACTGATCGGGGAAACCATATAAACCAAATTGACTAAATAGGCAGGAAACCAATACAAGACGATGTAGAAAGTGATCAAGAAAGACCCGGTAAGCATTCCTACAATTCCTCTATTCTTGAGTGAGGAATGAAAAGTACCGTTATTTTTGATGCCTTCTGGTTCATCTTGATGCTTGGGTAAATTATACAGCAATCCCCCAATCGCTGCCAAGCCAATGGAAAGAAAAAAGAAGAGCAAAGGCTTTTCTTTTACCGGACTATCCAAACCTGCTAGCGCAAAAGCAAATGAATAATCATCCCAAATCACATCATCCCATTGAGAATTAGCCTTTAGCTCGTCATTGTACTTGTTGAAATATTCATTAAAGGTACTTAAAAAGACAAAGTTGGAACTGTACGTTTGACCATACATCGGTTCTAACACTTCGACTAGCTTCTCTTGATGAATTTCTTTTGTATTGGCTAGAAGTAGTTCTTTATCCAAGCTATAGCTACCCAGAAAAGGAATGATAATAAAGGAGCCCAGCCCTATTAAGAATAGTAACAGCCCTAATTTTTGGATCAGTTTCATACGTTTGCCCCGAATAGTTTTTGGATAAATGAAAGTTTGGAGGCACTGAAATCGCCTCCAAACTGTTTTTTGAATTTCTTTTGAATCTCTATGTAATAAGGTGCGGAAAACTCCGCATCAAAATTCGCCTTCTCAAGCTTAGCAATCGCCTTAGCTCCTGACCATTTCTCTGTAAGTGCTCGGTCAAAAAACTCATGTCTTAATCGAAATCCAAAGTTATTGATCCCCAAGAGAGTTCCTGATTTATCCATCAGCATTCTGAAAGCTATCTTTCCACTGGTATGCTCCCAATAAAAAGAATCAATCTGCGATGAGTCCCATGAAGGTGGAATAGTACCATAAGTTTGGTATTCGATATCTAGGAATTTTGCAGAGTTAAACCAATGACTCGGCTTGTAAGTAGTGGCTCTTCCCGCCAAAGTATGCGCTAGCGTTTCCCCGTGCATTCTTCCCGTGTACCAAACTTGCTCAATCGGCCTACGATCAGCTGCTGGAGCCTGATCAAACTCTGCACAATCTCCAATCGAATAGACGTTTGGAATATTGGTTTGAAAGTTCAAATTCACTTTTACACCGCGATTTAAAGCCAATTCGCTTCCTTTCAGAAAATCTATATTGGGACTTACCCCCGCAGTCAGTCCCACAAACTGACAAGAAATTTCCTCACCTGATTTCGTTAGAATACCTTTGACTCTTCCAGACTCATCTCCTATTATTTCGACTAATTCCGAATTTAATCGGAGGTCGATATGATGCTCCAAAATATGTTTTCCGACCATTTCTGATTCCTCTTTAGGTAGGATATTATCCCAAAAACCAGACTCCCGAACCAAGAAGGTGACAGGTATTTTCTTATAGGCAAGCATTTCTGCCATCTCGATTCCGATCAATCCACCACCCACAATAACTGCGCGACTTACTCCGGACTGAGTAGTAGATTCCATTAACTCCAAGTCTTGCTTGGAATACAGCCCTTGAACTCCCTTCAAATCCTGACCAGGCCAGCCGAATTTGTTTGGCTTAGAACCGACTGCGATGACCAAATCATCATAAGGTAAATTATCTCCCGATCGGAAAATGAGATGCTTGGATGAATAATCAATTTCGCTAACCCATTCTTCTTTGAGTTCGAGCCTATTTTTCTCCCAAAACCAATTTTCATAAGGCTGAATATGCTCAAACTTCATATGTCCCATGTAGACATACATGAGCGCCGTTCGGGAAAAAAAGTATTTAGACTCACCTGAAACTATAGTGATTCTTACTTTTTCATCAAGTTTTCTAAGATTTCTGGCACAGGTCACTCCGGCGATACCATTTCCGATAATGACTACATGGCGATTGCCGCTCATAAGTTGCTAAAGTTAGATTAGAAAAGGAATTTACAAAAAGCTTTGGCTATTCGTTAAGATTCCAATTATAATCTAGGTGTGAGACCTTTGCATTGGAGTTAATTTTCACAGAACTATACCTATTCAAAAAGTCGACAATCGATCCGTTTTCAGTAAAGTCACCTTTGAACCAAGAGAAAATCGGGGAGATTTCTACTGCATTAGCAAAAATTTTATTTCTGGATTTATCATTGACAAAGTTCTTTGCAACTTTCATCAATTGCAACTCAATTTTTGAAGCCATAAATGCCTCATTTAAAAGTGGCGGGCAAGATACCGACGCACAATTGATTGC
>JBLGAM010000134.1:0-8390 GCA_047612305.1 Planctomycetota bacterium
ATTGGAGAATTTCCCAATTCGAAACCTTCTGCGGTCAATCCATTCCGTTCTCCAGCAATCAAATAGCCTTCTTCAGACATTTGTCTGCATTCTTCCAGATCAGCAAAGGTTTTGATCTCAGTTATTCCATTAGCCAAGGCCGCAATCATCGTGGAGGTCGCTCTAAAAACATCGACCACCACCACGATTTTACCTTTCAATGAATGAAGATGAATCAGCTCAGGACTGAAGCAGATTTCTACTTTTTTCATGCTTTCAATAGCGGTAATTTCTCTACCTGAGCCTTAAGGTTTTTATTTCTTACCTGGATGAAAATCTCCGTTCCAGATTTAGCAAATTCAGTTTTCACATAACCCATTCCTATTCCAACTCCCATGCTCGGAGATTGCGTACCTGAAGTGACTTCTCCGATTAATTCACCGGCTGCATCCATGATAAGATAGTGTCCACGAGGAATCCCTCTTTCTTGCATTACAAATCCAACCAGTTTTCGCGTTATACCAGCTTCTTTTTGTGCTTTTATAGCTTCTGAGTTGGTGAAATCTTTGGTGAATTTGGTGATCCATCCCAGTCCTGCTTCAATTGGAGAAGTCGTATCGGTGATGTCATTACCATAGAGGCAATAACCCATTTCCATCCGGAGTGTATCTCTGGCACCAAGACCGATTGGTTTAATATCGAAGTCTTTTCCCGCAGCGAAGATGGCATTCCAAACTTCCTCCGCATCCTCATTTTTTACATAGATCTCAAATCCTCCAGATCCAGTGTATCCTGTCCCTGAAATGATCACGTTCTTTTTTCCTGCAAATTCTCCAATAGTAAAATGATAGAATTTTACTTCAGAAAGATTGACTGGAGTAAGGGATTGCACCGCTTCGATCGCCTTTGGACCTTGCACAGCAAAAAGTGCCAGCTCGTCTGAAATATTTGTCAAGTGAGCACCCATCGTATTGTGCTGATTGATCCAGTTCCAATCTTTATCAATATTGGAAGCGTTTACTACCAGCATGTATTTCTCTTCTGCAAACTTATAAACGATCAAATCATCTACGATTCCTCCAGTTTCATTGGGGAAGCAGGAATACTGTGCTTGGCCTTCGACTAATTTGGAAGCATCATTCGAAGTCACTTTTTGAATTAAGTTCAAAGCCTCAGGGCCTTCTACCATAAATTCACCCATGTGAGATACATCAAATACTCCAACTCCGTTTCGCACACAAAGATGCTCCTCATTATCAGAGCTGTATCGAACTGGCATATTAAATCCTGCAAATGGCACCATTTTTCCTCCTAGGGCAGCGTGCATGTCATTGAGTTGAATTTTCTTGATATGATCTTCCATGAATTTGGGTTTGTAATTTTATGAGAGTAAAGGTAAGGATTGAAGGGGAAAATGGAAAAACCCTTCAAATAAAAGTGATTGATGAAGGTTGAATTTATGATCTGGTCAATGAAATTCGTCTCATGTACTAATTGCTATAGTTATGCTGGAGCAAAAAGTTAAGATTTTTGATTCAGTCCCCATTTTCAAAACTCTGTGCTCTTGGTGCTTAAATTATTCATAAAAAAAGGACAGCTTTTGAAGCTGTCCTTTGAAAAGAGATCTATAAATGGTATTAAACTGAGAAGCTTTCTCCACAACCACAGGTTCGATTTGCATTTGGATTAACGAATTGAAATCCTTTACCATTCAATCCATCGGTGAATTCTAATGTGGTTCCAGCCAAATAAAGTAGGCTTTTGCGGTCAACTAGGATCTTCACGCCTTTATCTTCGAATACATGGTCCGTTTCGACTTGAGCTCCGTCAAAACCTAGATCATACATTAAGCCTGAACATCCACCGCCTTTTACAGACACCCGAATATTTTCATTTTCGGTTCTCCCTTCTTCTTTCTTGAGCTCCAAAATTCGTGCTTTAGCTTTGTCGGAAACGATAATCATATCTTTGTATCTTTAAATTCTATTTACAATTAAGAGCAAAACAGTTTAATTTCTGAAATGATTCAGTTCAAATATAAGAATTTTAAAAATGAAGAAGGTTGAACATATAGGTATTGCTGTAGCAGACCTCGAAAAATCGAATGCGCTTTTTAAAAATTTGTTGGGGAAAGCACATTTCAAAACTGAAAAAGTAGAAGGTGAAGGGGTAGAAACTTCCTTTTTTCAGGTAGGCGAGACCAAAGTGGAATTACTTCAGGCTACACGTTCTGACTCATCTATCGCAAAATATATTGATCGAAAGTCGGAGGGGGTTCATCATATCGCATTTGCGGTGGAGGATATATTAACTGAGGTTGCAAGATTAAAAGAAGCAGGTTTTGAAATTCTCAATGAAACTCCAAAAGAAGGGGCAGACAATAAATTAGTGGTATTTTTGCATCCGAGGAGTACCAATGGAGTTTTAGTGGAATTGTGTCAGGAGAAAGCTTGAGAGGATTTATAATTGGAAGATTGAAAAATTCTAACCAATCAAAGTTCCAAGTTGGATACTGGCTTAAGATTCTTTGCCATCTCGCAAATCGTACTTCTTAATTAAAAAGCCCCAAAGGATTTAGCTATTGTTTGTCCTAAAAACGATCTCGTAAATCATAATTCGTAAATCAAGACATGTCAGAAAAAAGAACAGAAATCAGTGACTTAGGTGAATTTGGCCTAATTGATCATTTGAATGAAAAAGTAATCATCAGGAATGCATCCACCATCAAAGGAATCGGTGATGATGCTGCTGTGATTGATGCAGGAGATCATGTCAAAATAGTCACGACAGATTTACTCATGGAAGGCATTCATTTCGATCTGTCGTATGCGCCATTACCTCATTTGGGCTTTAAGGCAGTGGCAGTTAATGTTTCAGATATTGCGGCGATGAATGCGATTCCAAAACAAATAACTGTCAGTATTGCACTCTCTAACCGCTTTTCGTTAGAGGCTGTGGAAGCACTTTACGAAGGTATTTATGCGGCATGTGATCATTATGGAGTTGATCTAGTTGGTGGAGATACGACTGCTTCGAGATCAGGTTTGGTGATTTCGGTTACTGCAATTGGGGAAGCCAAAAAAGAAGAAATCACTTATCGATCTGGCGCAAAAGCAAATGATATTCTTTGTGTGACCGGTGACTTAGGTGCCGCCTTAGTTGGTCTTCAAGTTTTGGAACGTGAGAAGCAAGTGTTTCTTGCCAACCCTGATATGAAGCCTGAATTAGATAAATACTCGGTGATAACTGGAAGGCAACTTCGTCCAGATGCCCGAATGGACATAATTCATGAGTTCAAAGAATTGGGAGTAATTCCTACCAGCATGATGGATATTTCAGATGGATTGGCCTCTGAGATTTTTCATATCTGTAAAGCTTCAGGGGTTGGAGCGACGATCTATGAAGATAAACTACCTATAGATAAGCAGACTTTTGATACGGCTGTCGAGTTGGGTCTAGACCCAATCACGTGCATAATGAATGGTGGTGAAGATTACGAATTATTATTTACCATCGATCAGAAGGACTTTGAAAAAGTGGAAAAACACCCAGATATCCATTTCATAGGACACATTACCAAATCGGAAGAAGGGAAATTTTTGGTGACTAAAAGTGGAACGGCAGTGCAAATTAAGGCGCAAGGCTGGAAGCATTTTTAAAGTACTAAGTAAAAAGTACCAAGTACCAAGTATGGAACCCATCAACAATTAGGAATGAGTTTATTGGATCAATTGGTTTAAATAGAAAACAAATATCTGTTTGTTTTCTAAACTCAAAGTCTGAATTATAGCTTTCGTTACGAGTCTATAAATAATTCATTATCAGTAAATAAAAAGGCTTTATCAAATGTAATTGGTAAAGCCTTTTTTTGATTTTTTTTACCTTAATCATTTGGATAAGGAATGTAAACAAAGCTGGTGAACGCTCCATCAATCACAAATAAGCAACAATACTCATCAGGATCTTTGTAGGCTTTTATAAAGTCTTCCAGAGACTCTTCCCCAATCAATTTCCGTTGGACAAACTCATCCAGGTAGGTGATGAAGTAATTCCAATCCAAGTTTTTCTCAGCTTTTCCGATAAAAATTTTTCCGATGGGTTGCATCTCTTTGGAGATAGGAAAGATGGGATATTCGGAAAATTTTCGTGAACGAACTTGATAGGAAGCTTCCTTTAAAGTGTCAGAAATTTTGACAAAATCACTAGTGATCGTTCCAAGGTATTTCCCGTCTAGTTCGGGTGCATTTTCATCTCTCATCATTTCTTAAGTATTAGACTGATTACATTTTCCACATGATAGGTCTGGGGAAACATATCCACGGGTTGGATTTTTAACACATCATATTTTTCAGCCAGCAAGGCCACATCTCTTGCTTGTGTCGCTGGATTGCAAGACACGTAAACAATCTTCGGTGCTTCCAGCCTTAGTAGCATTTGTACTACTTTTTCATCCATTCCTGCTCGTGGTGGATCTGTTATGATTAGATCAGGCTTTGCATGATTAGCTATGAACTCCTCATTGAGCATATCTTTCATGTCACCAGCATAAAACAAGGTGTTTTCTATGCCATTCAATTTGGAATTTAACTTAGCATCTTCTATTGCAGATTCTACATATTCGATTCCAATGACCTGCTTGGCTTGTTTTGCTACGAAATTCGCAATAGTCCCTGTTCCCGTGTATAGATCATAAACAACCTCATCACCTTTGAGCTGCGCAAAATCACGAGCCACTTTGTAAAGATTATATGCCTGCTCGGAATTGGTTTGGTAGAATGATTTTGGACTGATTCTGAATTTCAACCCCTCCATTTGCTCTTCGATATAGTCTTTGCCTGCGTAAGTCACCAGCTCTAAATCATGAAATGTCTCATTTGCTTTCAGGTTGATTATAGAAATCAAAGAAGTGATTTCTGGAAATTTTTGATTTAAAAATTCCATCACAATTTTTATTGACTCTGGGTCATTTTCCCCAAACTGAACAATTACCATGCTTTCGCCGGTGCTCGTGGTGCGGATAATTAGGTTTCTTAATAAACCAACGTGATTTCGGATATCGTAAAAAGTGAGTTTATTTTCCAATGCAAAAGCTCGAAGTTCATTCCGGACATCATTGGATATATTTCCTTGAAGATAACAATGATCTACATCAACGATTTTGTCAAACATCTTCGGAATATGAAAACCAAGTGCATTTCGATCAAATTCCTCTTCAGATCGGATCTGGTCAAGCGTAAGCCATTTTTTATTGGAAAAAGTAAAGTCGAGCTTATTGCGGTAGTATTGGGTTTTTTCAGATCCTAAGGTTGGCATTACTTCTGGAATAGACACTTTGGCAATGCGCTGAAATTGATCTAGAACCTGCTGCCGCTTGTATGTTTTCTGAAGATCGTAATTGATATGCTGCCATTTGCAACCTCCGCAAGTTCCAAAATGTGAGCAGAAAGGTTCGATTCGTTCTTTGGAATATTCGTGGAATTTCACAGGCTCACCTTCCATAAAAGAGCTCTTGCCCTTGGTGATTCTTACATCTACTATATCGCCAGGGGCAACCCCAGTCACGAACACCACTTTTTCCTCATGATGGCCAAGACATTTACCCTCAGACGCTATTCGCTCAATAAGAAGATTGGTGATGACCTTATTTTTCATTTTCCTCGACATAAGTGCAAAACTAGGGAAAAATGAGGAAACGATATCCTCAAAATGAATCATATCGGATCTAACTTCCTTAAGAAATTATTCACTTTTAAAGGTTCTAATTCTAAAATTAGGGTAGACACTTTTTATTAAGTTCATATCTAGTTGATTTTTGCTGTATAGGGATGTCTGGGCCTTTTGATAAAAATTTGAAATTAAGTTTAAGGTCGAATAGTTAGTTGAATTCTCGGGTGATATTTGTTTTCTAGTCTAGAAGGAATGGAAATCAAATCTCTTCTCTGAAGCTCCTCCTAGCAATCCTGATTCTATTCTACAATCAAAAAGCTTCTCCTAAACTGTGGTAGATTCTAAGATTGAATCTTGTAGTCAATTAGATTTTGTGATTCTTCTGGGCATTTGACAGTGTCAGAGGTGCATTTTGATTTTAGATTGTGTAGTTTAAAATATACCATAGTAAGGGCAGTGCAATAGGTTTATTAACTGGACCCGTACAGATTAGAAAAGAATCCTTTCTATTTTTTATCATTCCCTTATCTTTAGAGATTGAATGAAAAAGCAAGTTTTAAAAGATAAAGTCGTAATCATCACTGGTGCTACATCTGGCATAGGTGAAGCAAGTGCACTGGTTTTTGGTCGAAATGGTGCAAAAGTCGTGATCACTGGCCGAAACCAAGAAAAGTTAGATCGAACACTTGGTCAACTGAAATCCCAAAATATTGATGCTTTAGCAATTTTGGCTGATTCAGCATCCGAATCTGACAATAAGAATATGGCAGAAAAAACCATTTCTCATTTTGGTAAAATCGATATCTTGATCAACAACGCAGGTATTTCCATGCGAGCACTTTTTCAGGATCTAGATTTGGATGTGTTTAAGCAAGTGATGGATACCAATTTTTATGGGACGGTATACGCTACCAAGTACTGCTTGCCAGAGATCTTAAAAACTAAAGGCTCGATCATCGGGATTTCCTCTATTAATGGCTACCGTGGCACTCCAGCTCGAACAGCCTATTCAGCAAGTAAATATGCCATGAATGGATTTTTGGAAGCATTACGGACTGAAGTAATGAATCAGGGTGTTCATGTTTTGGTCGCTAGTCCAGGTTTCACAGCGTCCAATATCCGAAACGGTGCCTTGACAGCTCACGGAGAATCACAGGGAAAATCTCCACGCGACGAATCAAAAATGATGAATCCAGAGGAAGTGGCACTAGCAATTTTGAAGTCTACTCTCGAAAGAAAAAGAGATTTGGTCCTTACCACCCAAGGCAAAATGGCTGTTTTTCTGAATAAATGGTTGCCTTCAATGATGGATAAAATAGTCTACAAAGAAATGGCAAAAGAGCTCGATTCGCCCTTGAAATAAATGGCAGGCTCGATTTTTCAGTTTTACAGCAACAAACTCACCGATCTCTCTTCGAGAAATAAATCGCTTTACATTCCAAAAACTGAAGGAAATGGAGTTCTTGATCTGCAGGAGCTAGACTTCTTAAATGGTGAGACAGCCTTTGAAATCTTACGAAAAGCTATTTTAGGGAAAAAGAAAATTTCGCTAATTCCTGAGGTAGATCCTCGGCTCGGAGAAGTGAATCGGATTTCAAAGTTACTTTCAAAAATTGCTTTTCGAGATCAATTGATTCAAGAAGAGACGGGAGATCAAAGTCTTTTTCTGGCTTGGCCTTTTCTAGAGGGGAAGATGATGAATGGAAAGATTCTCAGGGCTCCTTTACTGCTTTTGCCATGCAAACTTGAAAAAGAAGCTCAAAACTGGACCCTTGTTCCCACCGATACTTGGCAATTGAATTCAGCTTTAATATTGGCGTATTCACATGGGTATCAAGTTAAATTTGATTCTGAAACCCTGCAGGAACAGTTTCAAGATTTATCATCGGATCCGATTGAATTTCGCATCGGAATTACCAAATTATTGGAAGCCAATTTTCCATTTCAACTCAGTTCTACACTTTTTGAGGATCGAATTACTTCTTTTCCCAACTCTCAGGTTTCAGTTGATAGTAGCAAGTTTCAAGACGGAAAGGTGGTACTCAAGACCTATGCACTGCTAGGCCAATTTGCTCAAAAAGGAAATTTTTTATTTCGGGATTATGAGGATTTACAGACACAGGATGGTTCAGATTCTTTGGAAACGCTATTTGTTAATCATTTTCATCAAGAAGAGGGCCCAGTACCAAGAGAGGATCAGCTTTTCTCAGTTTTCCCTTTGGATGCTTCGCAAGAAAATGTGTTGCTAAAAGTGAGGCAAGGAAAAAGTCTAGTGGTCCAAGGGCCTCCCGGGACTGGGAAATCACAATTGATCGCTAATCTAGTTTCTGACTATACCGCTAGGGGAAAAAAAGTGCTGGTCGTATCTCAGAAAAGAGCTGCTCTTGACGTCGTTTTTGAACGAATGGCAAATGCCGGTTTCGGAGAATTTCTGGGTTTGATTCACGATTTTAGAGCTGATCAAAAACTGCTTTTCCAAAAGATAAAGAGTCAGATTGAGTCTATTGAAAGCTATCAAGATGAAAATCGTGGCTTGGATTCCATGCAATTGGAACGGGAAATTTCTGTGCTCTCTAAGACTATTTCACGGTTATCGAAGAAGTTTGAGCAGTTCCGAACTTTACTTTTTGAATCGGAGTCAGTAGGAATTCCAGTCAAAGCAATGTATTTGAATGTTGGAGGATTTCGAAAGACTTCGATCAATTCGAAATCGGAATTATTGAGCTTGAACTTTGAGGAAGCCA
>JBLGAM010000135.1:0-8354 GCA_047612305.1 Planctomycetota bacterium
CTGATAAAAGCAAATATTTCCTTTCATGGTTTGGTGAGCAAGTTGCTCAACCTCTTTTTCTGTAAGCGAAAGCATTCGTGATTTAAAAAGGTTACGGAAAAATTAAATATGTCCTATTTATTCTGGGGTGTACAATTGAAGAGGCAATATAAGAGGAATTACCCATTCCAAAGAAAAATTTTAGCAAGCAATTCCTGATCTAGCTCATGACCTCCCTCAAAAAAATATTTTTTGACTGGAATATCCAGATTTTTGATCAGTTCCTCTTGTTTTTCAATACTTTCAGGCTGAAGTAATTCATCATGATTTCCCAAAACCATAATAAACTCAGTAGCGGAAAAATTTGCTTCCAAATTTTTCAAATTTAAATCCTCGGCAAATCCTCCAGCCCATAAAACCAATTGTTTGACTTTCCCAGACCAGTTGCTCGCCCAACGGGTAGCTGTTGCAGCACCTTGAGAGAATCCGAGAACATTGACAATGGGTTTAACCTGATATCCCGCAAGCAATTCTTCCATCAAACTATCAAAGTATCGATGGTTATTTTTAATAGCAGTCTCACGCTCATGCCTAGTCATCCAGTTGGCGCCAACTCGTCCTCTATAACCCTCCAGATAGGTATAATTGGTTCCTTCCGGAGCTACAAATAGTCGAGAGGGAGAATCGAAAACTTGAAATTTTTGGATAAAATATTCCGCCAATTGACCATAGCCATGTAAGACCAGCCAAATCTCTTTTTCCTCAAAAGTAGGCTCGTGGGAAATAGAATAGTTTGCTTCGTAGGCAAATTGAATTTGTTTTTTCAAGGCTAGCTCTTTAGATCATCCATTTTTAAAGGAAGTAAATTTTTGACCCCCTTCGCTCGAAATACCTGTCCATCCGAACGTAAAATCAGAATAGTCATTATCTTTCCAAAGCGCATTTCAACCTCATTGATTCCCTGAAGACACATTCCGCATGGACTTACTGATGCCCAAGACTCCTCTCCTTTACGCTTTGCGACGACTCCAATAATAGTTGGAAATTCAGTTGGGAAATTTGCGCCGGCATAGCCCAACACCAGACGCTCAGCACAAACCCCTACTGGATAGCTTACGTTTTCCTGATTACTGGATTGTAAAATTTTTCCACTTTCAAGTGCGACAGCAGCGCCTACTTGAAAATTTGAATAAGGTGAATACGAATTTTCACTGACCAACTTAGCTTTTTCCAAAACTTTCTGCTCTATCTGAGATAAAGCTTCAAATTCAACAAGCTCAATTTCAGCAGGAAGTGTAATTTTCTTAGACATGATTCGATTTTGATGTGCTTGAGCAAACGTCCAAAGTAATAAAATGTTCCTTGATTTAGGCCTCAACAATTTTTTCCCTGATGATATATTAGTCATTTTAGTAGTAGAATTACAGCCTATGAAGACGATTTTAATCCTCGGAGGTGGGAAATCCGCCACTTACCTTATTGATTATTTGGCAGACTCCTGTCAGAGTGGAGCGAGAAACTTGATCTTGGCAGATTTAGATCTCAACATAGCGCAAGAAAAACTAAAAGGAAAACCGAATACAAAAGCGGAAGCTTTGGATATCGAAAACCTTGCCTCTAGGGAGTCCTTAATTTCTTCTGCTGATTTAGTGGTTTCCATGCTGCCAGCATTTTTGCATCCGCTGGTAGCTGAGGATTGTGTAAAGTTCGGAAAGCATTTTTTCTCGGGCTCCTACGAGTCTGATCAGATGCGAGCACTCAAAACTGAGATTGAGGCTAAGGGCTTATTTTTCTTAAATGAATGTGGTTTGGACCCTGGGCTAGACCACATGTCTGCAATGCAAATTATCGATCAAACTAAAGCAAAAGGAGAGGAAATCGTCTCCTTCAAGTCGTACTGCGGTGGACTGCTGGCGCCCGAGAGTGAAGATAATCCATGGAAATATAAATTCACTTGGAATCCCAGAAATGTGGTCTTGGCAGGACAAGGTACTTCAACGTATATTGAAAAGGGAGACTTGAAATTTGTCCCCTACCACCAATTATTTAAACGGTTAGAGACGATCAGTTTTGAAGGATTGGGTGAATTTGATGGCTATCCGAACCGGGATTCGCTCAGTTATCGTAAAATATATGGACTGGAAAATATTCAGACCATGCTTCGCGGAACGCTTCGAAGAGAGGATTACTGCAAAGGGTGGGATGTTTTTGTTCAATTGGGAATGACGGACGATTCTTTCCAACTGGAATTGCCTAAAGGAACGACCCTACGACAATTTATGAATGCATTTTTGCCTTATGATCAAGAGCTTTCCTTGGAAGAAAAACTTGGAAATGTAATTACTGACATGGATTTTTCCATTTTTGAAAAGCTCCAGTGGCTGGGTTTTTTTGAAAATAAACCATTGCCTCGTACCTCAGGCTCTCCAGCTCAATTACTTCAAGCCATCTTAGAAAAGGATTGGATATTAGCCCCGGAGGATAAGGATATGATCGTGATGCAGCACCTTTTTGAAATCAAAACGGATCAAGGAATTCAAAAAATGACCTCAAGCCTAGTTTGTTATGGGGAAGATTCCACGTACACCGCCATGGCCAAAACGGTGGGCTTACCTTTGGCAATTGCTGTAGATCAATTTCTAAAAGGGAAAATTACTGTTCGAGGACTTCACATCCCAGTCATTCGAGAGATTTATCAACCTATCCTGAACCAATTAGCGGTAGAAGGAATCAGGTTTGAAGAACGTGAGCAGTAGGTAGGAAAGAGTGGTCAGGGGTTAAATTCCCTTCTTAGAAATTGATTTTAACTTCTTGGCTCTAGTCTCCAATCTCTTGCTTCTAGAATCTAAATCCTTTGTATTTAGAACTTTTCACTACTCATTCGGTCTCCAATCAAATGGGAGAGATAATCTTGCACCGGGAACTACTCTACAATCATCAGGGATAATTGCTCTATTCTGGACAAAGTCAAGCTGGCTATTTTTGATATAAACACGTTTCTGACTTTCTCCCGCTGCTATAAAAAAGCCTAATACGACCTCCTCAGGATCATCTAAACTGATCATGTTTCCTCGGATACTTGCAGGAGGCGGATCAAAAACGGATCCACTGATTTCAGACTGTTGTTTGACCAATCTCAAAAATCGAAATGCCTCCTGACTGACATTAAGTTGGCGCAAATCGATCCGATAGGTGTTTACAAACCGACGTCCGTTATCAGGAATAAACCCTGCTACCAACTTCGTACTTAGACCATTGAAATTATCGTCCGAAGTGAGAAAGTAGGATTGATTCCCAACTATTTCTGTTTGAAAACAGGTAGTGCAACAATCTTTTGGTGCTGGACTTCTTTCAGGCGGAGGTGTGGTGTAAAGGTCAGGTCTAGTTTCGAGGACATAGGTTGCTTCAGAATTTCTGAAATAATAGAAATTATTCTGGTCGGCAGGATCATCGATGTCCACAATCAATTGTACACCAGAAGCATCATTGACTTCACCCTCGACAGGAATTCGCTTCGATTGATAGCTCAAGTTTTTTATGGGAGGTGCGGGAGTGACGAGTTCAGGCAATGAGGTATAGACTTTCCCTTCTACTAGCTGAATTTGAAGTGTATATTTTCTGCCCACAATGGCAGCAAAATTCGAAGGTGTATCATAATATCCTCTATCTACTAGGTTTTCTCCTAAAAAAGTAACGTTTCCCAAATCATCTCGCACGATAACCGTAGCTCCGGTCACAGGTCTAATCAAGCCTTGAAATATACTTCCATAAGTATCTCCACGAGTTAATCGCACTCGGTGAACTTGAGCTTGAGAAGTAATCGTCCCATCAATGGTCAAATACTGAGGACCTTGCTCCACCTCCACTTCATAGGGGTCTATGCAGGCAGTAAGACAAAGAAGAACCAGGTAAAAATATTTTTTCAACTTAGCTGATTTTAAGGATTCCAATCTATTGGAGGATTGATTTGAGCTCCTTCCACTAGCCGACAATCATCCGGAATAATGGCCACATTCTGTCGAAAATCAAGATCAGCTCCATTAATATAAATTCGTTTTTTCCGTTCAGCTCCAGCGATGAAATAGCCTAGAACTTCCTCTTCAGGATCATCCAAGCTGATCATGTTTCCCCGGATATTTGCAGGAGGAGGATCAAAAACCGAACCGCTGATCTCTGTTTGCTGCTTGACTAATCTTAAAAAACGATACGCTTCTTGAGAAACACTCATTTGCCGAAGATCAACACGATAGGTCTGAATAAATCGAAGTCCATCATCTTCGATAAAACCTACCGGAAGTCTGGTATTCAGGCCATTGAAATTATCATCTTGGGCAATGAACAAGCTTTGATTCCCTACCAATTCACTTCGAAAACAGGTGTTACAGCAGTCTTTTGGCTGCGGATCACGGCTAGGATTCGCATCCGATGGCCTTGGAGTAAACAAGTCCGGTCGGGTTTTTAAGACATAAACGGAAGGATTATTTCTCCAGAGATAGAAATTATTTTGATCTGCTGGATCATCTAAAGAGGCAATTAATTGTACTCCTGATTTAGGGTTGATTTCTCCTTCCACTGGAATCTTAATCACTTGATAAGTCAAATCCTTAATCTCAGGAACCGATTCTACCCGCTCAGGAAAAGAGGTATATACTTTCCCTTCAACGGTTTGGATTTGAAGCGTATATGATCTCCCAATCACTGTAGCAAAATTTGCGGGAGAATCGTATCGTCCAGGGTCTCCATTGTTTTGAGGAAAGAAAGTAACATTCCCTAAGTCATCACGAACAATCACAGTCGCTCCAGTAACTGGGCGAACAAGTCCTTGGAACACGCTTCCGTACGTATCACTTCGAGTCAATCGAATGCTATGCACCTGAGGTATAGAAGTGATTATCCCATCTATAGTCAACAATTGGGCCCCTTTATCCAGTTCGACTTGATAAGGATCGATGCAACTGACAAAGAAAAAGAATAGCAGAATAAAGCTTGAATTTTTCATCCTATCAAAACTTAATAGCATAACTAATACTTGGAAGAGGCACACCTAAAATCGCCAAACGCAGGGCTTGTGGTGGTGCTCCAAACTCATCGACAAAGAATAATGAGAATGGATTCTTGCGACCATACACGTTCAAAATAGAGAATGTCCAATCCCCGTCGTAGAACTTGCCGTTGCCTTTGAGTTTGAAATTCACAGCAAGATCCAATCGATGAAAATCAGGTAAACGCTGCTCATTTCTTCGGTCAAAATAGGCTAAAGAATTTCCTGAATAATCAAACTTCGCTTCCGGATAGGTTACCGGTCTTCCAGTGCTATATCCAAAGGTAGCCGAGATAGAGGTACTTGAGCTCACTTTGTAATTCCCAATCAAGGTCAAATCATGAGGCTTATCAAAATTTGATGCAAACCACTCACCATCATTAATATTCTCCTCCTCATAGGGAGTCAATACTCTTCTCAAACTTCTTGAGTAGGTATAAGAAATCCAGCCTGTCAATCTCCCAAGATTCTTTTTCACATAGACTTCAACCCCATAAGCTTGACCTTGCGCTGGTACCAATTCTGTTTCAATATGATTCTGAAGAATCAAATTCGCTCCATCCTTATATTCGACCACATTTTGGATATCCTTATAATAAACTTCAACAGAAGTCTCGAAGATATTTCCTTTGAAATTTTGGTAATAACCCAAAGACACTTGATCTACGATCTGAGGCTTAAGAAACTCATCTGCAAGCTTCCAAATATCGGTTGGCGCAATGGTGGCCGCATTAGAAATCAAGTGGATAAACTGGTACATTTTGTTATACCCGACCTTTACTGAGCTATTTTTAGAGAACGAATAACGCATGGATGCCCGTGGACCAAGCCCATCAAAGCTGGTGATCTTTTCTCCTTTAGCATAAGTAGTCTCACCTATCGCAGAACCATCAGAAATCGGCTGATTCTCGGCATATTGACGTACCGTTCGAGCACCTAGGTATTGATAGGTATCATATCGAAGTCCGTAGGTCATCCCAAATTTTTCTCCCAGCTCAAATTCATGCTGGAAGTGAAAACCAGATTCCCTTCCGAATTCATCCTGAACTTTCTTCGGAAGAATATCCTGCTCTTGTCCACTAGGTATCAATTCACCAGGCTGCAATGTCAATTGCTTAGTATCTGCTCCTATTGTAATTCGATTTCCTTCCTTGAATAAGTAGCTGAAATATCCCTTGAATCCAAAGTCTTGGATCCCAGAATTCAAATCAAAGTCACTGATTCCAGACCGGTTGAAAATGCTGTAATCGTATTGGGTGTAATATCCCAAAATATCAAAGCTCAACTTATCGTTAACTTGACTTTTCCAATTCAGAGAATGACTGTTATTTTTCCAAGAAATGGTCGTGTCTGATGAGAAAGCAAAGTCATCGTAACTGGTATAATAGCTATAGGTAAATTCGTTCTTTTCGTTGATCGGTGCTGAGATCACCAAGTTTCCATCATAGAAATTTGCTTGGCTATTCTTCAGATCAGGATTAGAAAGTGCCCCTAGAAACCAATTGATATAAGATCCTCGGAATCCTCCACGGATGGATACCTTGTCTTTTACGAGTGGCCCGTTGACTCCAACTTTACCAGAATAATTACTCAGACTAAGGTCTCCTCCCCATTTAGTGATGGAACCAGCTTTTGGCGTGATATCCAAAATAGAAGAGCCTCTTCCTCCAAATCTTGATGGAATTACAGACTTATAAAGTGTGACATCATTAACTAGCTCGGCATTGAAGGAAGTGAACAATCCAAATAAATGTGACGGGTTATAAATCGGGGCCCCAGCAAATTGAATCAAGTTTTGATCGGCCCCTCCTCCTCGGACATTGAGTCCAGCTGAAGCTTCTCCGACTTGGCTGACACCCGGAAGCGTAGCCATAGATCGGATGATATCCACTTCTCCCAAAAATGGTGGGAGTTCTTTGATCGAATTCATACTAAGCGTGATCGAACCCATGTCAGTCGATCGGATATTCTTCTCCGGATCTCTTCCAAAAATCACCACATCATCCAATTGAAAATCTTCTTGAATCATTTTGATACCGATTCGACCATCACCTACAGCTGTAATGGGGTAGTTTACCGTCTCATAGCCCACATATCTAAAAATTAAATTGTATTCAGCTCGATCTAAAGTCAATTCGAATGCACCATTATTATCTGTAATTCGATTGACATCTAATTCGGGAACAGTCACAGTAGCGCCTATTAAGGCCTCACCTGTGATCTCGTCGATGATTCTTCCGGATATTTTAATCCCCTTGAGCTGACCGATATCTCGACCAACTATCTCACGGATTACTGTAGTTTGAGCAGAGCTCAACTGTGAGGTAAACAGGAAAATCAGGAGTAATATTTTTTTCATAAAAACCTGTTAAATACCGTTAGGATCAAATTTGTAAATGATCAATGGGAAATTTCCAATCAAATTAATATCCTGCTGACGCATGATGTAGATAAAACCGTCTTTTTCAAAACTACCAGCAGTCCCACTTTGTGGAGTGCCCGGAATTGGGTTTTTAGAAACCCAGTTGAGAGTCACCAGATTCATTTCCCAAATCTGATCTACTCGGGTGTAGCCTCCGACATAGGCTTTAGTCCCGATCACCTGCCCAAAACCATAACCCTGTCCCAAATCTCCGGGGAAAATGCTGATTTGATCCCAGGTGTCAGTTAATGGCCTGTAAGCATACAAGACCCTATCGGATGCGATCACATAGAACCTATTTTGGTAGACGAAGGAGGCATTCTCTTTGGTAAATTGAACCGGGCTATTGGCCAGCGTGGTCCAAGTATCCGATGTCGAATTGTGTTTACGAACTGCTTGCGTATTTCCCTCTTTTCCTCCGATCACATACAATTCGCCGTTGAGCTCGGCCGCAAGTGATTCTCTGCTTGAGAAAGGCAAATCTTTTAATCGCTGAAAACCGGTTGGAATTACTCTCCATAAAGACGGATTCATCGTATAAGGCTCTCGTCCCAATTCAGACACTCCTCCACCAAGATAATTGGCCGTAGCAAAGGCGAATGTTCTAGCGCTACCAGGGAAATTTGCATTCTTCCACTGATTGGTGACAGGGTTATAGCTTTGAATATTAGTGTAAAAGCTGAGTTTTCGATCGCTCCCCAATCCTGCGTAAAATAATCCGCCATTTTGGAAGGATATATTTTCAATTAATCTAACCTGTTCCGGAAATGGAGCAACTGCAATATATGATCCTGTTTGGTATTCAAAATTGATTGGAAAAACTAAGTTCTGATCCTGGGATTGCACACGAATAAGCACACTTGAACTTCCTTTTGCTTCTGGAATTCTCACCCGAAGACGCGATTCAAATAA
>JBLGAM010000136.1:0-8305 GCA_047612305.1 Planctomycetota bacterium
GGTTACCGAATCGCGGATTGGGCGAAGACCAGCGCTGCCACACGGAAAGTACTTTACCTCAAAAAAAACTAACCTTATGTTGAATCCATTCTCAAAAACCTACTCCGAAAAAGATCAACAAATGTTTGATTTTTTGGCATTAACTAAGTTTTTCGAGCGTTTGAGAAACAAGGAAATGGCTAGATTCCTTCCAGCCATGCACCAGAGAAAGTATGTGGGGGACGAAGTGGTTTTTTTTAGTAAGGATCCAAGTCAGGCACTTTATCTAGTGAAAAAAGGGGAAGTCTGCCTGACAATCGACATCAAAGACAATTTTGAGACCATCCTGGAAATCAAAAAAGGTGAAGCATTTGGAGAAAATTCATTGTTGGAAAATGCCAAAAGAACCTACACTGCGATTATTACTTCTGAGGAGGCAGAGTTAATCGTGATTCCTCACTTTGCTATTCAGGAAATTTTTGAAAGCAATCCAAAAATCAAAGCAAAAATGATGACCTCCCTTTCGGAATATTATAATGAGAATAATCAACGGCTTTTTACATCATATCGAGAGTCATTTGGATTTTTCAGCCTTCATCAAATGTTTGAATAAACCGATCAAATCCTCTAGGTTTCTTTTAGATAATTTAAGGAGCCCTTCAACAAAGTATTCTTGCTGTAGTTTCTATTCCTAGGCATTGTTTAATAACTTAGCCACTCTTTTTAGCACGAAATATTCAATTAAAATTATATACAAATATGAGCAAAGTAACCGTAGTAGGAGCTGGAAACGTGGGGGCAACCTGTGCCGATGTCTTGGCTTATCGTGAAATCGCCGAGGAAATCGTCCTTATCGACATCAAAGAGGGAATCGCCGAGGGCAAAGCTTTGGATATTTTCCAGAAAGCTCCAATCAATCAATATGACAGCAGAACTGTAGGCAGCACCAACGACTACTCCAAAACAGCTAATTCGGATGTAGTAGTAATCACTTCAGGCCTTCCAAGAAAGCCGGGAATGACTCGTGATGACTTGATCGAAACCAATGCAGGCATCGTAAAATCCGTAACTGAAAACGTAGTAAAACATTCTCCTAACGCGATCATTATTGTCGTATCCAATCCCCTTGATGTAATGACCTATCAAGCTCATCTTACTTCTGGATTTGATAGAAATAAGGTGATCGGTATGGCTGGAATTCTAGATACTGCTCGATACAGAGCATTTTTAGCTGAAGAATTAAATATATCACCAAAAGAAATCCAAGCTATCCTAATGGGTGGACATGGTGACACTATGGTGCCTCTTCCTAGATATACGACTGTAGCAGGTATTCCAGTTACTGAATTGGTATCTAAGGACAAATTGGATGCGATTATTGAGCGAACCAAATTTGGTGGTGGTGAATTAGTTAAATTGATGGGAACATCGGCTTGGTATGCACCGGGATCTGCTGCTGCACAAATGGTAGAAGCTATTCTTAAAAATCAGCGTCGGGTATTCCCTGTTTGTATCAAACTTGACGGAGAATACGGAATCGATGACTGCTACCTTGGAGTTCCAGTTATTTTGGGTAAAAACGGTGTTGAAAAAGTACTAGAACTCGATCTAAACGCCGAAGAAAAAGCCCTTTTGGAGACTTCTAGAGGACATGTCAAAGAAGTAATGAGCGTACTTGACAAACTTGGCAAGTAAGTCTCAATTTTTATAAAATCAGACTTTTGATGTATTCCCTGGCTTTGCAGGGGCATCTTAGGTCTGATTTTTGTATTTCATCAAAATCTGAATTATTATTCCTCTGTGAAAATCTGGAAAAGCTTAGTCATTTTTATTGTTTTTATTCTTGCAGCTGCATCCGGCTACTGGCTTTACGAGACTTACTTTTCAAGTAAAAAACTTTCAAATCTTGAGCTGATTAGTGACAATGCAGTTTTCGTATTTGAAACCAAACAAGCAGGAAACACTTGGAGTACACTTATCCAAGATCCAGTGTGGGAAATTTTGAAAGCCTTTCCCGCTTTTGAAAAATTAAATGGCCAGCTATCCGAACTGGATAGTTTGATGGATGGAGCAGGAGATAATTTAGCTGTCTTTTCAGGAAAAGAAACCACTATTAGTTTACATCCTACAGGATCAGAAACTTTCGAATTATTAATCACAACAGACCTCTCTGAAGAGCGCCTCCTCGACGTGTTGGATGAAATCAAGAAGCGCATTCCAACTGGTTCCAAATTCCAAACTCGAAACTATTCTGATATTGAGGTATACGAATACTTCGATCCTACCAATAATCGACAATGGAGTATCGCGGCAGTGGGAAGTCTCACCGTAGTTTCGGCTTCCTCTTTCTTGATCGAAGAGGCTATTCGCTTTTATTCTAATGGGAATATTGGAAGCTTTTATGGATTAGCACCTTCATTTTCACTCGGCGAATCTTCCATGGGAAAGTTATTACTTTCCGGTAAGGGCATCGCCACTTTGCTGAAAGGTATCACTGCTAATCGAGAGTCAAGTTTTATAGGCACACTCGAAATGATTCAAGGTGCTGTTGCTTTAGAATTGACTTTGAAAGAAGAAGAAATCCAATTTAGTGGCCCTGTTTTTTATGGGGAAGCAGTCAAATTTACACCCTCAATCCAAGCAAATCTAGCCGCCATCTTAGGCCTAATCCCCAATGAAACTCTGGAAGTGACTCAAATTAATCTGGGAAATATTTTTGAAACACAGAAATTGGTTGATCGAGCATTTACAGGTAGATCAACGCTGAGCGGCGAGATCCAACGTAAATTAGTAGACAGGGGTGTTTTTGATTCATTTACCGGAGAGATTTACCTATTGGAATTGACTGACTTGGGTATCGGATTGCCAAATAAAGTCTTACTTGCTCGGACTACCAATGCGGAAAATCCGTTGTCTCTGTTTTCTGATTTCATCACAGATAAACCTGAAAGCTCAAAGGACTTTTACCAAGACAAAGAGATCATCTACATATCTGAAGAAGAATTTCCTGCTCACCTTTTTGAAGGGAAGTTTCAAGGATTTCTCAAAACTTTTATCACCCAGCACGAGGATATTCTAATCTTTACCAATTCTCAACAAGCGATGAAAAGCACTTTGGATGCGATCCGAAGGGGCGAGACATGGGGACTTGCTTCCAATCCACTTGAAATTTCCGAATTCATTCTGCCAACAGCAGGTTTTGGGAAATTAATAAGTGTGAATGACTTATGGGATTATTGGACGAAGCAAACAAATCCATCTTGGAGCTCTTTTCTTCAGAAGCATGCTGCAGCCTTTAGGTCATTCAGCTTTATTGATTTTCGAATCAATCAGATTCAAGGGGAAGCAATAGCAACCCTCAGCCTGAAATACGATGGCGGGAGTAGGCCAGAAGTCAAAACTACAGAAGCAATCAGCCTTCAACCTAGCAATTCTAACACTTTTGAAAATCCGCTGAGCTACGGCCCAAAAGTAATCACCAACTATCAGGATAACACAGAGGATATCGTGATCCAAGATGAGCAACATGTACTCCATCTGATCAATGCTGCCGGTGAGGAAGTCTATTCGGTTCAATTATCGGGACCGATAATCTCAGATTCCTTTATGATCGATTTTTACAAAAACGGGAAGCTTCAATTGCTAATCGCTACTTCAGAAAAAATCTACGGATTAGATCGATTAGGAGCTTCTCTTCCAGAATATCCAATCTCGATTAAAGGCGCCCAATTCACTCATTTGAATTTGGTGGATTACAGTAATGCCAAAGACTATCGATATTTCCTTGCTACTACCTCTGGGGACTTATACCTATTGGATAAAAATGGGAATATCCTAGAAGGCTGGAATCCAAATTCTTTAAAATCAAAAGCTGTCGGCCCGCCATCTTTTTACAGAGTTCCAGGAAAAGGAGACACGATGGTTGCCTTTACCGAAAATGGAGAACTTCATTTGTTTAACAGAAGAGGAGAACTTCAAACCAAATCAGGGGTCCCCATTGGTGAGGGATTTAAGCAAAAACTGCATTTCACTAACGATTCAAAATCTGGCATGAACCAGCTTGTTGGAATTTCCTCAAATGGCGAGATAGTGCGAATCAATTTCAACGGAGAAGTGATTTACAGAAATCAATTGGTCAGAAATGATCGAGATAATGAATTTCTTGTAATCCCAAGTCAAGACGAGTTAGATTATGTATTTATCTCGCGACAGTTTACCCAAGTGGCTGTGCTGGATGCTTCTGAGTCTATACTCTTCGAAACCCGATCATCAGCAGAGGGATTAATTTATCAATATTTCAATTTTGGGGCAAACAGAAAGATCCTTGCAATTACTGATCTGATCCAAAATTTCTGCTACCTCTATGATTTTCAAGGAAATCTTTTGACCACTATGCCGCTGGAAAGTTCAGGACAGATACAGATTACCCACCAATCCTCAAAAAGTCAATACCTGATTCGAACGATCAATGGTAAGAAGTTGACCGAATATCTTCTAGCGGACTAAGATGGTCACCTTTGGCATAGGTTTTTGATTCCCTACCTTGCAAAAAAATCAATCCCTATGCTTAAGCAGTACTCTCTTCTATTTTTTCTTATTCTACTTCTAAGTGTTGATTCATTTGGCCAGCTAATTACAGACCACCAACAGCTCAATGATGACGGTGCTACTGCGAACCTCAGTTCCCCTTACCATACCAGCTTGACATTTTTCTACAACTTGGAGGAGGATCACTATTTCCCCGAAAAGGCTGCCCGTACGCTAGACAGCAAAAATCTAGGGGATGTTAACACCAAAACACTTGCGGTACAGTTGAAGCAAATCTTTGAAGGGAAAGGGGTAATTATTAGACCAAGTTCAATCCCAAACGAAGCCAATTATACAGATTCAACTACCTCGGAAGAGCATATTTTCTACTTTGACAAAAAAATACTTCCTGGCATTTTCTTAGAAAAAAATGGCAAAGACTGGATGTTTTCTTCTTTTTCAGTCGGTCAGATTGAGCAACTTCATGCTGAAACCTATCCATACGGCACAGCAAAATTGCTGAATATCTTGCCAAAAATCGGGACTCAAGAATATCTTGGGTTACACCTTTGGCAGTTAGTCGGGATTCTTATCCTGATCCTTTTGGTCTTTTTGGCGCATTGGTTTTTCACCATGATTGTGGATAATATCCTGCTCTATTCATTTAAACGGCTTGGTTATGGACGATTGGGGGAGAACTACCTGCTGCCAGTCGCTCGGGTGACCAGTTTTTACCTTCTTGTTCTTTTACTTTCGGTTTTCATCCGAGTGCTCCAGCTTCCAGCAGAGATTTGGACTTGGGTTTTGGTGATTTTTAGAACACTAAAACCATTTTTGATTACCATCATTTTCTACAAGCTCGTAAATGTAGTGGCAGCTTACTTTGGAAAATTAGCAACCAAAACTGAATCTACGCTTGATGATCAACTAGTTCCTCTACTCCGCAAAACGCTAAAAGCTTTCGTGATTATCATCGGTACGCTATTCATCCTTCGAGATGGGCTTAATCTGGATATTATTCCTTTTCTCACCGGCCTCTCCATTGGTGGTGTGGCCATTGCTTTGGCAGCGCAAGACACGATCAAAAACTTCTTTGGCTCTGTCATGATCTTTATTGACAAGCCCTTCCAAGTCGGGGATTGGATCACCTCTGGTGACATTGACGGCACAGTAGAGGAGGTTGGCTTTCGTTCTACACGAGTTCGGACTTTTAGAAACTCGTTGATGTATGTACCAAACGGTAAAATTGCAGATGCAACCTTGGATAATCATGGTCTTCGTCAATACCGAAGATTTTTCACCACATTAACCTTGACCTATGATACTCCACCAGTTTTGATCGAGGAGTTTGTCAAAGGCCTTCGAGAAATTGTCTTGGCACACCCACATACTCGAAAGGATATGTATCACATATATTTTAACAATCTCTCCTCCTACAGCCAAGATATTATGTTCTATATCTTTTTTGAAGTGCCTACCTGGGGCGAGGAGTTAGCTTGCCGGCATGAGGTTTTGGTACAAACGGTGAAGCTCGCTAATACATTGGGCGTCAGATTCGCATTTCCAACGCAAACCCTTCATATGGAGTCTTTCCCAGAAAAGAAAGGCTTGGTGCCGGATTATAATGCAGATCAGACTTTTTATCAAAATAAGCTTGGCGATTTCATGAACAACACTTTAAATAAAAAGCCTTAATCCGCGCTCGAAGTCAGATTAAAGAAAGAGATAAATTCTGTACGAATTCAAAATCCCTCCTCTTTTTTCTTTGACAAGAAGAATAGCAGGAAATACAAACCCCAGCTATTCTGTTTATTTAATATGATTATCCGATACTTTGCCAGTAGGGTTGAATTGACTCAATAACTATTCTGTCGAAAAGCCATTCGCCGCGGCGAATGGCTTTTTCTTTGTCTATCCGTGCGTTAGGCTAGTTGCATCCTTGTTTCATTTGGAAATTTATAATGCGAATTAGAGTAGATGTATTTTCCCCCGATTAAGTTTAATTTTTCCTTCGTTTTCCAGTTTTTTTAGAATGCGTGATACCACAACACGCGTAGTTCCTAATTTATTTGCGAAGGCCAAATGAGTTAATTCGATTTCTTTGGCTTGGGTATTCTTGGCTTCTTTATTCAATAGTTTTAATATTCTCCCTTCAATATTTCCAAATGTAGTTTCCTGAATCGTTTCTAATAGTTCATTGTACCGGTCCATAAAAATATTGAGTACAAATTGATTCCAAGATGGAAATTCGATTTGCCATTGACGTATTTTTTCTGTGGGAACTAAAATTATTTCTGAGTCACTCTCCGTCTTTGCATTCACTAAACTGTTTGTGCCTCTCAAACTGGCTATTATTGACATCATACAAGTTTGGTTGGGCCCAACCTGATACAGCAAGACCTCTCTTCCTAAATCAAGCTCTTCTTTGTAGACACTTACCAATCCTGATTTGATGAACGGAATTTTATTCATCCGGTCACCCTCGTTCACAATAACGGTGTCTTTTTTGACACGGATCACTTCGAAATTATTCATGAATTCTTCGGAGACCTCTTCGGGGATTTTGAATGCTTTTATCATAAATCAATTTTAAGGGAAGTTATATATATGTATATATATTAATTGTGTATCAAAAGATACCGTCCTGTCATTACAATCAAAATTATCTTACCATGAAAATAAAATTATGGAAACTTTAAAAAATCAACTCAAAATCAGACTTCACGATGCAATTGTAGGAGTCCTTTACCTTTCAAGTGCTGTCTTGACCATGCAAGTGGATAATAATTTCATTTATGTAGCCATTGCAGTTGCAGCTTTGCAAATTATTAGCCCCATTACTAAATTTTGTCCAGTTTATTTTATACTGAATAAAATGATGCCTGCTACTGAACCGATACAGAACGGCAAATAAAGAAACCTATGCTTTTTAAGCATAAATCATATAAATTAGAAGCACTAGTGAATATTGAGAAGCTTATTCGAAACGTAGCCATTGAACGAAATTTATATTTAGAACAGCTGAAGGATATTTCTGAGTTACAGGCGCAATGGAAATCAATACCTGAGGAGTGGAATCTTATTGAAATCACGGAACATCTCTTTTGGGCCGAAGAGGGAGGAATTTTCGGTATGTGGAAATCAATTCACTCCATACGGGAAGGTCAAATGTCTCGAACGGTGGCCTCGAATCATAAGGATATGCCCATTGAACAAATCATTGAATTAACTTGGCAGGCCAAAGAAACCGTGCCTGAATCAGCAGCGCCTCGCATGGGAGGAACTTTGTCTTTTTGGTTAGCCTCTTTGCATAGCTTACAAGGAATGTTGGAGAAATTCGGGGAGTATTTGCAGGAAGACGAATTACGTTGCCAATCACAACCTCATCCCATTTCCGGAGCATTGGATTTTCAACAAAGATTTGAGTTTTTAGCCTTTCATATATCGCGTCACAGAGAGCAATGCAAGAAAATACTAATTGATTTAACCCTTTAATTGCCGGATAGTCACCTACTCAATCGCGGCATTTTTTTTATCTTTAACAAATGAAAAAAAAATAACTTTAGACAGGTATCATATTGATATTAAAAAATATGGTTATACGGAATTCTGCCAGTAACCTTATTTCCTTTGCTTTACTAGACGGGTGAAAGGTGTCCGATAACCGATGTGTGACCTTACCTGATTTTGGTTGTCACATTCTTGTCTTCTGGACGGTTAAGTTAAGTGATTGTTTTACTATTCTTTTTCTTGGTTGTTCAGGGTTACGCGGTTTTAACATTAAGGTGTGAGCGATAGT
>JBLGAM010000137.1:0-8239 GCA_047612305.1 Planctomycetota bacterium
ACAAAACTCTCCCTCAAATACTTTCCTGTAAAGTTTTCCGATTCTTTTGCCAAGTCCTCGGGAGTTCCGGCAAAGGTTAGATGTCCACCTCTATTTCCTCCTTCTGGTCCCAAATCAATTACCCAATCGGAAGACTTGATCACCTCGGTATTGTGCTCGATGATAATAACCGAGTGCCCCTGATCAATCAAGGCATTGATGGAATGAAGCAGTTTTTTGATGTCGTGGAAGTGGAGGCCAGTTGTAGGTTCGTCGAAGATAAAAAGGATATGATCACCAGATTTTGTACCGCCTTTACCTAAGAAAGAGGCAAGCTTAACTCGCTGAGCTTCACCACCAGATAGGGTATTTGAACTTTGACCCATGCCTATATAGCCCAAGCCTACTTCCTGAAGCGGTTGGAGTTTGTTGATGATTTGGGTTTTGCCCTGGAAATATACCAAAGCTTCATCGATGGTCATATGGAGGACTTCGGAAATATCCTTGTCCTTGTACTTTACATCAAGAATCTCATTCTTAAATCTTTTGCCTTTACAGGATTCGCAAGTCAGGTGGATGTTTGCCATAAACTGCATTTCCACAGTTGTGATCCCTTCACCAGAACAGTTTTCGCAGCGACCGCCATCGACATTGAAGGAGAAAAAAGCCGGTTTGTAGCCCCGTTGCTTCGATACTGGCTGCTCAGAAAATAGTGCTCGAATGGCGTCGTAGGCCTTCACATAAGTCACGGGATTTGATCGGGAGGATTTTCCGATGGGATTTTGATCTACAAACTCTACTTGGGTGATCTGCTTGTAATCCCCTTCAATGCGATCGTATTTACCGCTTTCGTCAATGACCGTTCCTAGCATTTTGCCAAGGGCAGGATAAAGGACCTTTTTGATTAAAGTTGATTTTCCGGAACCAGATACTCCGGTGACGGTGGTTAGGATATTCAGCGGAAATTTCACCGTCAGGTTTTTCAGGTTATTTTCCCGAGCACCTTTGACTACGAGTGAATCTTTCCACTTGCGATTGCCATCTTTTTTGAAAATCTGCTCTTCGCCTCGAAGGTATTTTGCAGTGTAGGTTTGAGCGGAAGTCATCAATTCTTCGATGGTCCCTTGGAAAAGTAATTCTCCTCCATTCACTCCAGCGTCTGGACCGATGTCAATAATCTGATCTGCTGCTTTCATGACCTTTTCCTCATGTTCCACCACAATCACTGTATTTCCCATATCGCGAAGTGATTTCAATACTCCAACTAGTCTGTCAGTATCTCTTGGATGCAATCCAATGCTTGGTTCGTCCAAAATATACATTGAACCTACCAAAGCAGAACCTAAGGAAGTGGCGATTTTGATCCGTTGAAATTCTCCACCTGACAGGGAGGAAGTCAGACGATTCAAAGTCAAATAACCCAAGCCCACCTGATCCATAAATTCCAATCGGCTAACGATTTCTTTGAGTAGGCGATTGGCGATTTTAGCTTGGTGGGGGGCGAGTTCAACCTTTTCAAAAAATGGTAAAGCCTCATCAATTGGCATCAGCACAATATCCTGAATGGATTTCTCCGCAACTTTTACAAAGGAAGCATCCTTTCGCAAACGAGTTCCCCGACAATCTGGGCATGTCGTTCGGCCTCTGAATCTGGAGAGCATCACCCGATACTGGATCTTGTAGGTTTTGGTTTCCAGATCTTCAAAAAAAGCATTGAGGCCTTTGAAATATTTATTGCCAGTCCAGAGCAAGGCTTTCTCCTTTTCGCTGAGCTCATTGTAGGCTCGATGAATCGGAAAGTCAAACTCAATCCCTTTTTTAAGCAGCGGGTCTAGCCAAGATCTGGATGATTCTCCGCGCCAAGGAGCTAGCGCACCTTCATATACGGAAAGATCTTTATCCGGAATCACTAAATCGGGATCGATTCCGAGTACATTTCCAAATCCTTCACAGGTTTTGCAAGCCCCGAAAGGATTGTTGAAAGAAAAGAAATTGACAGTAGGAAGTTCGAAGACCATCCCATCCAATTCAAATCGATCCGAAAAACTTTTAATCTCTAGTTCCGGTACAGTGATTTTGACATCACCATGTCCTTCAAAAAGCGCAGTCTGTACAGAATCTGCAATTCTGAATTGATTGTCTTCATCGTCTTTTTGCACACTCGCTCGATCAATCAGAATCTCATACTTTCCTTTGGGCACTTTCTTTTCTCCGAGCAGGTCCTCGACAAAGTAGACTTCCCCATCGATCAGGATTCTGGTATAGCCTTTTTGCAAAAGCAATTCCAATTCCTGCTCGATTTTACGCCCACGCTCAATCTGGAGCGGACAAGAGATCATCACTTTGGTGCCTTCGGCAAAGTTCTGTATGTAATTCACGATATCGGTGACCGTGTGATGTTTTACGTCTTTGCCCGAAACGGGCGAAATAGTCTTTCCCACTCGGGAAAAGAGAAGCTTCAGGTAATCATAGATCTCAGTGGTCGTGCCGACAGTAGATCTTGGGTTTTTGTTATTGACTTTTTGTTGGATCGCAATAGCAGGAGCTACACCTTTGATGTATTCTACGTCCGGTTTCTCCATCCTTCCAAGAAATTGGCGCGCATAGGAACTTAAGCTTTCCACATACATGCGCTGGCCTTCGGCAAAAAGCGTATCGAATGCCAGAGATGATTTGCCAGATCCGGAAAGACCCGTGACCACTACAAACTTATTTCGGGGAATGGCAACGCTCAGACTTTTAAGGTTATTCACCCGGGCATTTTTGATGATGATGTATGATTTGGGATCGAGGTCGTCGATATCGATTTTTTCGGATTTGGTACTCAAGGTCATAGCGAACAAAGTTAACAATCAAACCTCACATTGGGAGAAAAGTTGGGAAAGTTCTAAGGATATACTAAAATGAATACCCAGTAACTTTAAGTGCTTTCAACCCTCAAAGTTCCCAACGTACTAAATTTATCCTTTCTTCGCAGGATGGATATACAATTTATACTTGATGGAATTCGGGAAGGGCTACAGCAAATGACTTGGCTCGAAGGGGTGGCTGTGGTTTTTGGAATTGTTTCGGTTTTTTATTCCATGAAGGAGCATATTTGGGTTTACCCTACCGGGATAGTCTCCACATTGATTTATGTATGGATCTGCCTTCAGTATAAGTTGTATGCTGATATGGGGATCAATGCTTATTACTTCAGCATGTCGATTTTCGGTTGGTATGTTTGGACACATCCAAAAGAAGGACAAAAGGTGCTGCCAGTGACTTGGCTGAAACCATCAGGATGGGCTATTTCAATCGGGATATTCTTAGCTTCTTTCTTGACTCTATATCTAGTACTTTCTCGGTTTACAGATTCTGACGTCCCTTATTGGGACTCATTTACTACTGCTTCTGCCTTCGTAGGGATGTGGCTGATGGCCAAAAAGAAAGTGGAAAACTGGATTGCCTGGATCATTACCGATTTGGTTTCTGTCCCGCTGTATTTTCATAAAGGCTTAATTTTAACTTCATTTCAATTTCTCTTTTTCACCATTCTGGCTACCTTAGGTTTGATAGCTTGGATTAAATCTGCCAAACAAAATGCCACTTAAAAAAATCTTAATTTTAGGTCCGGAATCAACGGGAAAAAGTACACTTGCCAAAGACTTATCCACTCATTTTTCAGAGCCTTGGGCTCCGGAGTTTTCTAGAGAATATCTTGAAAAACTGGGAAAAGACTATGATTTTGAAGACTTATCCACAATTGCCAAAGGTCAAATAAAAGTGGAGGATGACGCGGCTCTAACTGGCAAAAAATTCCTCTTCTGTGATACTGATTTGAGAGTTATCCACATTTGGTCAGCGCATCGTTTTGGAAAGACCAGCCCTTGGATAGTGGAAGAAATCGAAAATCGAGTCTATGATTTAATTTTGTTGACGGATATTGATATGGATTGGGAGCCTGATCCCCTACGTGAGCACCCCGAACCTGAAATGAGATTTTACTTTTTCAAAAAATATCTGGAATTAGCTAAATCAAGTGGATTTCCATTTGAAATCATTAGCGGATCACGTGAAGAACGACTTGGGAAAGCCATCTCTGCGATACAGATTCACAGTAAAATTTAACCTGATGAGATCTATTCTATTAGCTTCAATAGTGTGGATAATTCTATTTTCTTGCACTGAAAAAAAGGAGCGTCACGTTTCTCGACCCAATATCGTTTTTATTCTAGCCGATGATCTTGGTTATGGGGAAGTAGGCTATCAGGGACAAGAAAAAATTCACACACCAAATATCGATGCCTTGGCAGCGACTGGAAAAATCTTCTCAAATCATTATACAGCTGCTCCAGTATGTGCGCCGGCTCGCTGCATGTTGCTGACTGGAAAGCATGGAGGCCATGCCTACATTCGAGGCAATGATGAATGGAGCGAACGAGGTGAGGTATGGGACTATGCCAAAGCTGCGGAAGATCCCAATCTCGAAGGCCAACGGCCTCTTCCTGCCAATACACAGACCTTTGCAAAATTACTTCAAAGTGCGGGTTACAAAACGGGTATCGTAGGGAAGTGGGGTTTGGGTGCTCCTTTGAGTGAAGGTATTCCAAAAAAAATGGGTTTCGATTATTTCTATGGGTACAATTGTCAGCGTCAGGCACACAATCTTTATCCCCCTCATCTTTGGGAAAATGAAGCAAAAATCAAATTGAATAATCAAATCGTTGTTCCAAGAACTTTGCTTGACTCCCTCGCTGATCCAAATGATCCGAAGAGCTATGCAAGATATGAGCAGGAAGATTACGCGCCTGATCTGATGCACGAAAAAGCCTTGGCTTTTATTGAGTCAAATCAAGACAAAACATTCTTTCTTTATTATGCTTCTCCGCTTCCGCATGTCCCTTTGCAGATTCCAACTATAGATCGTGCTGAATATGAATATGCTTTAGGGGAAGAACTTCCCTATGATGGGGCTCAGGGTTATTTCCCCAATCAAAACCCTAGAGCGACCTATGCTGCAATGATTACCAAGCTTGATGAGCAAATCGGCGAAATCAAGCAAAAACTGGATGATTTAGGTTTGACAGAAAACACCATTATTGTGATTACCTCCGACAATGGTCCCACTTATACTGGAGGTGTTGACTTTGATTTTTTTGAAAGCTCAAAGCCCTTTACCAATGGTTATGGACGAACCAAAGGCTTTGTCTACGAAGGAGGAATTCGGGTTCCTATGTTGGTTAACTGGCCAGGACAAGTAGAAGCTGGAAGTAAAAGCGATCATATCTCTATCTTCTATGATTGGCTTCCTACGATTTGTGAATTAGTTGGAATTTCTATTCCAAGTGATACGGATGGAGAAAGTTTCCTTGCAGCAATTTATGGAAAAGCTCAGAAGCCACATGAGTACATCTATTGGGAATATCCAGAATATGGTGGTCAGCAAGCGATTCGAATGGGAAAATGGAAAGCGATTAGGCAGAACATTGTGAAAGATAATTCTCTTGAAATAGAGCTTTATGATTTAGATAATGATCCCCAAGAACAAGTAAATCTAGCTTCTTCAAATGTGGATATTATCTTAAAAATGGAGGAGATTTTTAGAAAAGAGCATTCAAAAAGCCTCTTAGAACGCTTCCAAATGCCTGCTTTGGGCGATTAAAATATTTGGTACAATTGAATTGATTACCATTTGTATAAGGAAAGTGAAGCCGCTTCGACTAACTTGATCATATCTTTTTGTGCATTATTATTCAATATGATGATCGTCTTGTTCTCTTCAATATACCGTACTATGATGGTTTTGTAACCGGGATTATCTCCTGTATGACTCACCATTTCCCCAAAAGGACTTCTTGGGTCAAGCTCCCAGCCAAAACCATAATAACTTCGCGTTCCATCATTAAGTCGATATGGGGTGAATGCCTCATCCAGAGTTTTTTGGGATAGCAACTTTTGAGTGTAAAGTGCCTGATCCCATTTTAATAAATCTGAAGCTGTACTGCTTACCCTTCCGGGACCTTTTCGATTGCCAAGCCACACCGTGTAATCTGAAGCGTGAAATTTGTTAGCATTGACATAATTTCCAGCTTCATCTAGCAGATGTCCGGCGGCAAAGTTGCTCACTTTAGACTTTTCTTCAGGGGAGCGGATCGCAGTACTTTTCATTCCCAGCGGCTGAAAAATCCATTCATTGGTAAGAGCTACGAAATCTTTCCCAGATGCTTTTTCCACAATGCTTGCAAGCAGCACGTAGCCGGTGTTGCTGTATTCGTATTTTTCTCCAGGTTCAAATAAAATGGGTGGAGCGTAGGTTCTCAAGTATTCCAAAATTTCGGGATTACCAGCTACTTTACTTTTATCCCAATGCGCATCCATGATCGCTTGATAGTCCGGCAAGCCACTGGTATGAGTTAGAAGATGCCGTATGCTTACTCCTGAGTAAGGTATTTTCAGATAATTCTCTACCGGATCATCAAAACCTAGTAAGCCTTTTTCTTCGCACATCATGACGATCATCGCCGTGAACTGCTTGGAGACTGAGGCAAGCTCAAAAATGTCGTCCTTTTCAAGGAAGGTATTATCTTCAAAATTGCGATAACCAACTGCCTTTTGAAATAGAATATTCCCTTTTTCAGCTACTAATACCACACCTGAAAATCCTTCTTGACCTGCCCTTTGAAAAGCCTCATCTAAAATTTTCTCTTGTGCAAAAAGGGGGATATTTAAAATCAATAATCCGAAAATGAAAGCTGTGAAGTAGGATAGGTTTTTCATAGTTGAGGCATTAGGTTGAAAAAGATACAAAAAAACAGCTAATTGAGGGATAATTCTTCATTAGCGAAATGTCCTTTAAGTCTTTTTTGATTCTTGTTCTGACGGTATTTTTAAGTTGTCATTCCCATATTGGTTTTGGGCAAAAGAAAGTTGTATTTATAATTTTAGATGGAATTCCTGCTGATGTGCTGGAAAATACTTCTACCCCAGATCTTGATGAAATCGCAAAGAGGGGAGCTTATTCACGAGCTTATACAGGGGGAATAAACGGGGGCTATTCTGAAACTCCCACCATTTCAGCAGTTGGATATAATTCACTCTTGACAGGTACATGGGCCAATAAACACAATGTCTGGGGGAATGAGATTAATGAGCCAAACTACAATTACTGGACGATATTCAGATTTTTAAAGGAAGCTAGGCCCGAGTCAGAAATTGCGGTTTTCTCAACGTGGCAAGACAATCGCACTAAATTGATTGGAGATCAATTAGCGGAAACTGGTTTCATCAAAATGGACTTTAGGTTTGATGGCTTTGAATTGGACACGCTTACTTATCCACATGATTCAGAGAAGCTATACATTCAGAAAATAGACAATCTGGTCAGCTACGAAGCGGCTTATCAACTTAAAAAATATGGCCCTGATTTGTCTTGGGTTTATTTGGAGTTCACCGATGATATGGGGCATCGCTATGGAGATGGGCCACAGTTATCGGCAGCAGTAGCATTAGCAGATGAGCAAGTGGGTCGAATCTATGAGTCGATTCGCTATCGGGAAGAAAAATTTGGGGAGGACTGGTTGATTATTATTACTACGGATCATGGCCGAAAAGCTGAGGATGGAAAAGATCATGGTGGTCAATCAGATCGAGAGCGTGAAATCTGGATGGTCACAAATGCACAAGAACTTAATCCCTATTTTAAAAATTATACCCCAGCGATGGTGGATATTTTACCTACAATTGCCAGATTTTTGGAAATTGATTTGCCAGAAAATGGGGTGAAAGAAATGGATGGCGTCTCGATGATTGGTGATATTTCCTTAGTAAACGCGAACGCAGAAATCGAGAGTGATCAGATTATGTTGACTTGGGTTCCACTTCAAAAAGCTGGAAAGGTGACGATTAGCTATACTGCTACAGATAATTTTGGGCAAACTGGTAATTTGGATAACTACATCAAACTTGATGAAGTTGACCTTTCTGCTGCAAAATGCCGAATTCCTTTCGCTGAATTGCCTCCTGGAAAATTGAAGTTTTGGATTCAGGGGGAGAGTAATGGTATTGGGGTTTGGGTGATTCGATGAAGATAAGTTTAAGCAAAAAATATCACGAAATGGCAGATTTGGATATTCTGCGTAAATACCTAATATCAAAAAAAAGCCGACTTTCGCCGGCTTTTAAGTTTTCTATAAGCTAACTATCAATCCATTCCTCCCTTACGGGTAGGGGAGCGAACTGCCGGCCAAGCCGTAGGATTTCCAATTCTATCAAGTGGAAT
>JBLGAM010000138.1:0-8190 GCA_047612305.1 Planctomycetota bacterium
AAGCATAGCAGTGATGTCTAGCATCAAAGTGTTTTTTGCGTAAATCTTTCAAGTGACTTTTGATTTCCTCCTCATTTATTACAGGGAAGGAATAATAGAAAAATTTGCTGCTCCTATCTTTAAAAAGACCCGTACTTTCATTGGCTAAGGTTAAATAAGTATCTTCAGAAGGTGAATCTAGATTATTGGAACTGCTCATTGGTGAAATTACATCTAACTCAAATTTAGAAACTTAACTTTTTATTAACCTTTATTCCTTTGATTTGTCTTAATTTTAAAATTAGCAAAATCAAAGATGAAAAAATCAATCATTCTTCAACCTCCCTATTTACTTGAACTCCCTGGGGAGAAAAGCGAGAGTGGATCTTTGAATTTCTGGGAGAATATGACGATTTTCCCTAATGGAATTCAGCGTTGTTTTTGGATTACCAAAGTTGATGAAGGAACAAGTAGAGGCAATCATGCGCATTGGCAGGAATCTCAGGTTTTAGTGGCATTAAGTGGAAATGCCAAAGTAATAGTTGAATCTGCAGCTGGAGAAATCTATACCTTTACCTTAAATTCTCCCGGTTTGGGTCTTTTTGTTCCTCCACTTCACTGGGTGAGCGTAAGCTTTTCTACAGAAACAGTACTCCTTGGAATGTCTGATTTAGAATTTTCAGAAGAAGATTATTTACGAGATAAGAAATACTTTGAAAGCCTTAAAGAATAATACTCCTGATTCCTTGAGGTTTCAAGCCTTCGAATCCAGCCAACTCGATAAAGATTATTTTTTAGCAAATATTCCTGTAGATGGATTACAATACCTTCACTTTGAAGATCAGAAAAAGGGAAAAGTCAAAATTTGGATTTCAGTAGCTATTACCCCTGATCAGCATGCGGTTTCCCTTCCTAATTTGCCTTTTGGAGGTTTTTGGTGTGAAAAAGGCTTGAATTCGACCGCTTTGGAAACATTTATAGGAATGGTCACTGAATATTTGAGAGCCAAAGGGGTCAGAAGCTTGACTATTGTGCAGGCCCCCAAGAATTACGAGCCTTATTCAGATTTAGTGAATTACCTTTTACTCAAATTGAGTTGGAATCTGAAAAATGTACTTAGCCATCAGTTTTTTACAGGTTCAAAAAAGATAGAAAAATACCTTCTGGCTGAGGGCCCAAGAATTCGTGAAAAGTTAAAGGCTTCTGGCTTGAAAACAAGTCATCATTCAATCTCAAACTTCGATTTTCTTAAAAAGATCAAAGCTTGGAACAGTGAAAAGGGGTATAATTCTTCAATTAACGAAGATTACTTGGTTCAACAGGTTTCCAGCTATCCAGAACGTTATTTTCTGCTAAAATTAGAGAAAGGGGATCAGGTGCTAGGTTTCGTTTTGGCAGTTTTATTAACCACAAATTCAATATATTATTTTCTTTCTGGACTAGATTCTAGTAATGAAAGTAAGGGGGGCGGAGATTTTCTGCTGTTCGAACTTTTTTTACTTGCTAAGGAACAGAAAGTTGATTTTATTGATTTAGGATCATCAGATATGGGAGATATTGCAAATCATGGTCTCATGTTTTTCAAAGCAAGATTTTCAAATGATATCTCCAATAAAATGAGCTGGATTAAGGAATTTTAAAATGAAGATCGTCGATCGAGTTACGATTATTTGTATTGCCTTTAACCATGAGAAATGGATCGAAGAGACGCTTGAGAGTGTTAAATCACAAGATTATTATTCCAAAGAGCTTATCATTATCGATAATGGAAGCAGGGATCAGACTCCAGAAATCATCCGACGCTGGGTAAGTCAGCGATCGGGAAATATGTCCGTCCAGACAATTTTCATGGAAGAGGAAATGGCTTATTGTGGGCTTTTTAATCGATCTCTAGATATACTTTCCAGTCAGTATGTGGTTGATTTGTCAGGGGATGACGTGCTTTATCCCGATCATTTATCACTTTCTATTGATCAACTGCGGAAAGCTCCATACGCAGCATTCGTATATTCTGATGCCTATCTTTTAACTCCGGATGGAGAAGTTAAAACTTTTTACAAACGTAATTCTTACGGTGACTTAGAAGAGGAGATTCTACAGGGGGAACTCTATGAGACACTCATTGAGCATAATTACATTTGCTCCCCTACTATTGTATTCAATGCAAAAATTTTAAAAAGGGAGGGAGGTTATGATTCTGGCTTATATTATGAGGATTTTGATGTCCAATTGAGACTGGCAAGAAAACACTCAGTCGTATTTTCAGATCATATTGGTGTTTTGAAGCGACGGCACGCCAATTCAATGTCATCCGGACAATATCAACTGCACAAGTCCAAGATGCTTCCTAGTACATTGACTGTTTGTGAAAAGGTCAAAGCCATGAATATTCATCCTGACGAAGACAAGGCATTAGGGAACAGAATTCGCTATGAATTGAAGCATGCGCTTTGGTCAGCTAATTTCGAACCTGCTCAAGGCTTTGTTAGATTGGGTGAAGAAATTGGACTGAAGGGAATTACATTCACGTTTTATAAATTTTGGCTCAAAAAACGTTTCGACTTTTCTTGGCTTTACCTTCAAATTACCTAATTAACCTACCACTATTTCGATGAAAGCTTTATCGGAAAAATAAGTCTTGCCAATTCGTTGAACGTCCTCAGCAGTAAATCGCTTGAGGAATTTTAGTTTTTCTTCAAAAAAGGTAAAGTCCATCCCAGAGAAATGAACTGCTTTAAACTGGTCAAGCAAGTCGAAGGTTGAACTGAATCCGGCAAGCATTTTACCAATTAAATAATTTCGAACCACTTCGATTTCGTCTTCTTCCATAGGATTCTCTATTAGATTTGCAATTTCTTTGAAGATCTCCGTCAAGCATTCCTGATAATGTGCCTTTTGGACATCGGCGCTAATTACCCAATAGTTGAAGTCTCCAATCTCTGCCAAACCGCTACTAATCCCATAGGTGTGGCCTTTATCTTCTCTAATGTTTTTGATGAGCCTGGAACCAAAATAGCCTCCAAGAATGGTGTTGAAAACAGACAATGGGATATAATCAGGATGATTCTTCGGAATTGACCAATGGCCTATTCTAATACTGCTTTGAACTGCTGATTCTCTAAACTCCTTCTCGCCAAGTCCGCTTGAGATTTCTTGTAAATTGGTGATCGGTTGATGAACTCTATTTGGAAGTGATTCAAGTGATGCAACCAAGTCATCCAACTCCAAAGGATTCAGATCACCAGAGACAAAAATCTCTAAATCTTCCCAGAGGTGTTTTTGATAATAGGAGCGAAGCATATCCACTGTAACCAAAGACACATCTTCTTCAGTAGGTTCAAATCCGAAAGGATGAGCTTCCCCAAATAGACTTTTTCGTAACAATTGATTGGCTCGTGATGCAGTTTTCTCATTAGAAAGTCGTATGCTCAATTTGCGCTGGGACTTTCTTTTTTCAAGTATCTGCTCTGGGAAAGTAGCTTTGGTAAGCAAAGAGCAAAAAGTAGGTAAAACCTTAAAAATATGCTTTTTGGTCGAATATAAACCTAACCCCTCTCTTGAATAAGAGGAGAATGGATTTAATTCAGCCGCATGAAAATCAAAAAAATCTGCTATTTCTTCACCAGACTTTTCAGTCGTTCCTTCTTGAAGCATCTGTAAAGTGAAAGATGGGATAAGCGAATGATTCAGAGGTAATGAGTTTCGATTGCTTTTAGATACTAGTTCTAACTTAATAGCATTGATTCCAGGAGTCTCTGCATAATAAAGAAATGCACCGTTCTTCAGTTCCTTCGTTACAGGATTTATAATTTCAAAATCATCCGGAATCTTAAATTCAGGAGCTTTTGATCGATCTAAGGACATTATTTATTCGGTATTGTGTAGAGAAGAGAGAACCTTAAAGTCTCCGCTAATGGGTGGTTTTGGGTTTGTGGAACTAGGTAAGAAAAGTCAAACCCTAATTTAGTAAGATCAAATCCAACTCCCATGGTGAAATACCTTCTGCCTCCTTTATTTGGGTTTTCGTAAAAATATCCAGTTCGCAAGGCAAACTTATCATTATATGTATATTCTACGCCAAATGAGATCATGACTTCCTGCATTTCTTCTGAAAATCCTCCAGGAGCATCACCAAAAGAACCAAACATACCAGAGATTAATGGCCGATTTGGGTCTTTACCGTTACCCGGTTCAATTATTAGATTCCCATTATCATCCGTCTCAAGTGAACCATCTTCGTTAGTAGCGTATATAGGTGGACTAGGTACAAGTAATTTATTGAAATCCAGCGCGAAAGTAATGGTACTAGCAGGGTCTATGTCTAAGGAATAGGCTGTTCCAATTCTAAAATTTGTTGGAATATAATCTAAATCTGATGCGGAATTATAAGTGATTTTTGGGCCAATATTGGTTATGCTTAGTCCTAAAGAAAAGTCACCTTCTTTAGATCCGGAAAAAATTGGTTTGGTGTAGTAAAGACCAACATCCGTACCAACGCTTATTCCTGGTCTGCTTTCAGATCCTCCAACAGAAGAAATATTCCCAGAAAGATTGGAATGAATAAAACGTGCTGAAATTCCTAATCCCAGTGTAGAAGTCAATTTTCTGGAATAAGTGCCACCAATAGCAATGTCTCTGGGATTAAACTGTCCTAATTCATTTCCGAATTCGTCAGTCAATTGGATATCTCCCATATTAAAATACCGCAGATCAAAACCAAATGCAGAAACCTCGTCTATTTTGAAGAATCCTGTCAGGTAACTTAAGGACATGTCGTTTACCAATTTCCCTAGCCAAGGAGAATAGGAAAGTGAGAATCCCATTTGGTCATCAATAAAAGCGAGTTTCCCCGAATTCCAATGAGCAGAACTTGCATCTGGAGAGGTAGCAACACCAACGTCACCCATTGCAGAATGACGCGAATCAGGCGCGAAATTCAGAAAAGGTACAGCAGTGGTTATGACACGGCGATCAGGATCCTGACCGGAGATGATCACACTGTTTTGTGCATAGGTGGTTAAGGTAGCCAGGGTAACTACCGTAAGAAGTAGGATTATCCTATTGAGAATGGCTATTTTTTTCATTGGATAACGATTTTTCCACTTACTGAATCAGAGGAATAGTCTAATTCTGATTGGAGTGTTAATTTGTAAATATAAGTTCCTTTTGCTGGATATTTGGTTTGATTTTGATAAAATATCCAAGACAAATCCCGTAGTACCGCATCTACTTTTATGAGACGTTGGTTTTCTTCAAATAGTATTTTTCCATCTGAATTATATACTATAAGGCTAAGTATAATGTTTTCGCCGGGCCGATTATGCTCAGTTTGGAATTTACTCTCATTGCTCGTTGGGTTAGGATACGTTTTATGATCGACGATTTGCAAGGTGTGGCTTCCTTCTATCAAGATCTCTTGAACTAACTCACCTCTATTTCCAATCGTATCCCAAGCTTTTATCCGAATCGTGTTTTTCCCCTCCTTTAGGCCCATGAGTTCTACTTTTGCGCTACCCTCTCTGAATGTGTTGTTTGAAGCAAGATAAAAAGCACTGATAATCTGTTCCTCATCGTCATTCACTTGAATCCTCATAGATTCTAATGGGTTTAGGTTTGAACTGTTGACTCCACTTTCATCTTTGAATTCAGCAACCAACGGAACTACAGTGGAAGAGAAGGTGAGTTGAGTTTGATCCGAATTACCGAATATGGCCTTGATCTCGGGGCCAATTTGATCATTATTCGGGCTGGGTAAAGCTCCTCCGATGATCGAAACAAAATTCCCGAAAGCCTCTGTATTGTCTGCTTTCTGTTTTCCAATGATCCGAAGGTTCCCAAATCCAAAATCCGGGTTTGTGTTTTTCGGGATAATCAGCTCTCCTTTGATCTGACCCGAACTGATTGATCCACTCCCTCTGAAAAGTGAGATGGACTCTTCTCTAAATTCTGTAGGGGTACTTTCATCACCCAAGGTTCTAACTACTTGAAGTTTATCACGAAGTTCGATTTCATAAGTGCCAAAGAATTCTGTAGCTAAACGATTTTCATCCAAATCCACCACCTCGGCCTCAAAAGAAACTCTTTGAAAAGCTTTCAGTGTGTCTAATTGGGAAGTGGACTCCAGGTCCTTAATGGCTGTAATTTTTATTTCAAATTCTGGTCTAGCCAATCTCATACTAGGATCACCCAATAAGCTAAAGTTTCGATTTAGTGATCCATTCATACTTCCATTCTTAGTTTTTTTGAAAATGGTACCCAGATCTTGAAACTTTCCATTTTCTTCCTGAAAAACCGTTTCAATGAAGGCTTCATTCAAGGAGAAATTTACACTGCTAAAAACGGGTCTTCCTGTTGTAAGTAATCCTATCGCGCCTTTATCCGGTACAATCAGAAGTTCCTCTGCTGCCGACCTCAAGAAAGGACTATCATGTCGGCCAAATTCGCAAGTAGCAGTGACCCAAAGTGCTAATTGATCCTGTTTTGCCCAATTTTGAATATCAGATACGAGAAAAATCTCTTCAGCTGTGAGTGTGGTTTCGTTGCCATGACCGACATAGTTTAGGAATAAAGTACCCCGGTCCAATTGTTCCTCAAGCGCTTTTTTCGCATCTGGAGAGGATTGCAAAGCACCATTTTTTTCCTGCTCAAATCGATCGAGATAGAGTTTTTCAAGTTTGAACTCTGGTTTTTGCGCAAGTAATGTGGCCGCATGAGCTTCTATATCCCGGAGGTGGATGTTATTGTCCGCATCATCGGCGATCAGGGTGATTGTTTTTTTCCAGTCACCAGGTTTTTGATTTAGCTCGTAGTCAATTATTTTATTGATGACAATTGAAGCTTCTGATCCATTAATTACGGGCAGTCTTCCTACTCCGATTTTCATGAGCTCATCTCCATCTCGACTTTCTTCCCAAATCCCATTTCCCCATCCTAATAGACCGAAATAATCATCAGAACTGAAAGTGCTAAGTGGGTTTAGGCTGTTTCTAGAAGTGTATATGTGAACTAAATTTGGCCTGCCTCCAAGTCTTCCTTTATAGTCAAATGTCCCTTTCCCTAATATCAAGACATTTTTTAATTCTCCTCCCTGCTGATAATGCCATGCTATAAAATTTCGGATGGCATTCAAGTCTGGATTGCCGTAGCCAAATGAGTCGTAAATCTCATTGAGGTATCCTACTTCAGCAAAAACACCAATACTCAATTTATGCATTCGAAGTTTCTCTGCTGAGTTCTTCAATAGTGCTGGTGCAATAATAAGCAACTCTGGCCAAGGTCCTTGACTCCTTAGATTTTGAGAAGAAGGCATTAAGGTTTTAATTTCCACTGATTGATTCGGATCAAAAACTACCAGTTTTTGAACGGTAGCCCCATTTCCATTGGCCAAATCATATTCTTTAGGATTAAAGAAATCACTCAACTCCCAAATTTTCTGACCAGCTTTTGTCGAAATAGAAATTAAATTTTCCTGAGGGATTACGTAGGTTCCAGAGAATAAATCCAGACTTGAGTAAGGGACTCCAATTCCGAGATAGTTAAAATAGCCCGAGGCGTTTGGATCGGTGGAGGAAAAGGAAAAACGAAGTCGGTCAATCCTATTTTCAGTAGGTTGAAAATCAAGATTGGTACTCACTTCTCTACCTTTAATAGCATAAGTACTATTAAGAAGTGGATCGATTTGCAGCGCTGTGATTGTTTGACTTTCCGTCCCTATAGTAATTGAAGCTGGCGCCAAAGAGCTTGCCATGAGAATTCCTGAGACTTTCCAAGGTGCATTTATTGAGTTTTGAAGCGGGAAAGCATATCCTCTGGTGATTCCTGGAGCCAAGGACCTTGAATACCACGTCCGACCTGAACTCAGAATATTATTTTCCTCTTCCTTGAGCCAGTTCCATTTGTAGAGAACACTTGGATTCTGAATAGTGGCGATTCCTTTTAGGATGCTTATCCGCTTTGGGTTTTGATTTTTAGAAACTAAAAAGCTTAATGAATCTGAGAATAGATTTGGATTGTAGTGAACTTCGCCTTTTGAATCATAGCTTGAGTTGTAGGGATCACTCAGATAAAAAAATAATTTTCCATTGTCTTCTTTAGCGGCTATTTCCTGAAGTTCCAGATTTGTACTGTCAAGTTTTTGAGGAAGTACTCCAGGATAGCCAAAAATAGAAATCTCAGAAATGGAAGATGCACCCACTTGTTTGGCCTGAGTAT
>JBLGAM010000139.1:0-8176 GCA_047612305.1 Planctomycetota bacterium
TGAATCCGGTTCTGCTAGTTTGATCATTTCTAATTTTGAATCTACAAAACCGATCAATTTCCATCTCGTTCCCACTAAGGGAAGAGATGCATAATCTGGATTTTCAGGAATTCGATCTAAGGACACCGTAGATCCTGGCTCTAGGGGTGTTTCGTTTTCCTGACATCCGCCAAATAAGGGTACCAATAATATTAGTCCCACATAGAGAATTTTTAATGCTTTTGTTTAAAGTGTGGAATTTAACTAAGGTTCTTTGGCTAGAATATGAGCTTTAATACGTTGATTAGCAGCTGGTGGGTTGAGATTAAAGCATTAATTTCATCTAAAAAATACCCAGTATTGGGGATTTTTCGAAAGTCCTAAGCTTTTAGGAGTATATTTTTAGCGATTCGGGTTTCTATTCTCAAACCAGATTATAAAATTTCAATCTTCTAGTTCAGGTCCCTACTATTTTCTAGAGCGAAGCTTACTCTTCTTCGGATTGAAAATCCTAGGATCGAGGTTCCCGATTGCAAATCGGGAACAGCAGAATGATATTTTTGATAAGCTCGATGACCTGCGGATCGCGCAGCTGATGCAGCTGATCTCCAAGCATACCTTTGGGCAGATCTTCCTGACCGATGCCCGACCGGAGCGATCCAAGAAGATTCTGGGAGGATTGGATGGAGAGCTGAGGTTTTTTGAGATTAGGGAATGATTGAAAAACAAAAAAACAACTAGCAGTAATTATTTGCTTCTTAGTTGTCTTTTTTTTACAATTTATTTCGAATTACTTCTTTTATACCATCTCATAATAATTAAGGTTAGAAATAATAGGAAAATGAAGCCGAATATTTGCCAAATTAAAATATTCGGACCTGAAATCGTGAAATCATTAAGGAGAATCATATTTTTTTTGATTATAGTTAAGGTTCAATATTTGAATAAGTCACCAAACCTGAACATCCATCTACCCTTATTCTAACTTGGAAAGTTTCACTCGTCCATATATCTCCTATTCCTTCAATAAAAAGAACGTATTTAATGGAATAAGTGTAAATGCCTGAATAACCGTAATTATTTGAACTTAAAGCTGCTTCAGTATTTAAAAAATTATTTTTGCCTAATGAAGTCATGAAAGTCAACCCACCGAGAACAGCATCGAAATTTGATATTAAACCACTTCCAGTTCCTGTTTGAAATGAAAGATCAATGTGAGTAGAGGAGTTTCTTATGCCTATTCTTGCATAAACTGTTCTCCAACTATCTATACAAGTAATTCTATCTTGTGGAAATTTTTGCAAATCCGATAATTTGAAATAATTTTTATTTAAAAATGGTAATGCTCGAATATCGTTAGCTTTTAATATTTCGTTAATGGAGTTTGGATCTGATTCAATTCCTTTCAGGAATTTTATTAATTCTTCAAACTCATTCAAATTTGAAGTTTTAATACCCCTATTATTTTCTCGGTCAATATGATCCAATTGGAAATTGTACTTCTCCAAAATTCTCTGAATTTGAATTTCATTTGAACTAAATTCTTGATCATTTTGAACGCAGGAACTAAAGGAAAAACCAATAATTAAGAGCAGCGAAAAAATTAATTTTTGTGCTGTGTTTTGTGTTTTGTGTTTTGTGTTTTCATTTTTTTGAGTGTTTGATTCCTGTCAAATCTCGATGGTAAAAAGGACAAAAAAAATACCCAGTATTGGGTATTTTTCGATGGTTTTAACACATTTCTTGACTGAATTTCCAGAATTTCATTTTTGTAGTGATCTCGGATTACCTAAGATTCAATATTCCTGAATTAACGTTTGGGCAGAAATATGAAGTTTTGCGTGGAGCTTTCGAATCATCGAAAGACTGAGTTTTCGTTTACCGGAAAGTATCTCTGATTTCCTGGATCGGGCTCCTAGTATTTCCGAAAGTTCTGATTCGGACATATTCAGTTGTTCCATTCTAAATTTGATAGCATCTAATGGATTGGGCTGGGGGATTTGATAGTAAGTGTTTTCATGTGTTTGTAATTTGATTTTTAATGGCCACATGGAATCTTCGCAGCACTTAATCATCCCAGTGTGTGACGTAGTCGTCATGCTCGATTTCATAGGATTTTATCAAAATTGAAAGCACTTCCAATTCATCTGACTCTTTACTGCCCAGATTTAAATTTGCTTGCAATAGATTATACACGCTCTCAAGTGCTACCTCATACTGAGCATCATTTTTATGGGTTTTAACATAGCTTATAGTTTTAGCACCTAGTTGATCATAATCTTTATGCGTACCAAACCAAACAATAAAAATAATTTTCAGTCTGTACTCGATATTAACGATCAGACGAAAGCTGTTTCCGTGAATATTGAATATCACCCGCTTTTCTGATAAAATTGAAGCATTCCTATAATGGGTTTTTAACTCATTTGGGTTACTCCAATCCGAAGAGGTTGTTTCATCATACAAGTTTTGCCAAAAATTCCTTCTTTACTTTAAATCCCCAGTTAGTAAGAAGGTATTCTGCTAAAGCTATTGGGCGATTCTCAGCAATTTCAGAGATAAAGAATTTCATTCACTTATTCGATCAAATACTTCCCGGAATGGTTTTCTATTTCCTTGGTCTAATTGGTTGATACCTTCTTTGATTTCTGCTTTCTCCTTATCGGTCAAGTCATTCCAAAAATCGGCGTTCTCCTTATTTACAAAGTCGATTAACCTTGAAATGAATTCTTCGTCTTCGCTATTCAGGATAGCTTTTACCAATTGAATTTTTGAAGTTTCGATGGGAATGGTTTTGTGCTTTTAAGGAATCTAAAAATAAAAACGCTTTAACCTTCAAAAATGATTCATTCTTCTATCCCCACAATCCTTCAGGATACTCTCCCGAATCATGAAGCTTTTTCAATGCTTCGATCACGACAGGCTTATCTTTTGTGTAGGTAACGCCAAACCAAACCTTGCCACCTTCCAGGATTTCAAAAGCTGCCTTGTTCTCTTGAATTAAGTTGTTGGCGACAGTGGGGATGAAAAATTCAGATTTTAGATTTTCCCGATTTGCAGGGAGGAACTCATTCCACATTCGCTCGATATCCCCAAAGACATCCGCATGGAATCCCCAGAAGTTCATACTTACGGGCGTGTTTTCGGCGATTTCCAAGACTTCATTTTCACCCTTGCTGAGAATTTTTTCGCCATCACGTGCGATGGAAGTTCGCTCTACCATTCCGATCAGCTGACCTTTCTCATTGGTTTCGCAGACCCCGCGGCTAACGGTGCCATGCTCAGAAAGTACATTTTGAATTGCGTAGCCCACCATCGCCTGAAGTTCCGGCTTTACTTCAGTAGAAAGGAATTTTCCTAAAACCTCAAAAGCCTCTTTCCCATAAAAATCATCTGCATTGATCACAGCGAAAGGCTCCTTGATCACATCCTTAGCACAAAGGACAGCATGTGCAGTTCCAAAAGGTTTCACTCGATCTGCCTGCTTCAATGCTGCTGGGACAAAGCTGTCTAAAGATTGAATTACCCAATCCACTTCGATTTTACCTTCGAGTTTGGGAAGGAATTTCTCTTTGGCTATTTCTAGGATTTCTTCTCTGACTATAAAAACCACTTTGCCAAACCCTGCTCGGATTGCATCAAAAATAGAATATTCTAGGATGGTTTCTCCACTGGGACCAAAGCCATCGATCTGCTTGTTTCCGCCATATCGGCTGCCCATTCCTGCGGCAAGTACTAAAAGAGTTGGTTTCTGATTCATGCTGTATTTTTCTGAACGGGCACAAAATTAACCGATTATCTATCTAGGGCAAAGGGAATCAGAAATATATCAGTTCAGTATTGATTTTTATTTAGCCCAAAAATATCAATATCGGTGAAATTTTGGTAAAAAATGATGCAAAATGAGACTAACTATTGAATTTTTTAGTAAATGATTCTCAATACTAGGATAAAAATGAAACCATTAAATTACTTTTTCCAATTTTCTATTTACTTTCAGGACAATATCTCAACAAACCATTAACAGTATTAAGAATATGAAAAAAATTGAAGCGATCATTCGAACCTCGCGCTTTGATCAGATCCACAAATGCATTGCTGGATTGGGAGTAAAGTTTCTCTCCTTTTATGAGATCAAAGGGATGGGTTTTGAGCATGCCCGACAAGAAATGTACCGTGGAGTTCCCTACGAACCTGCCTATATCCCTCGTACCAAACTCGAGATTGTGGTGCCCGATGACCAAGTCGATTCAGTGATCCAATGTATTCTCCGGGAAGGAAAAACTGGAGAAATTGGAGATGGAAAAATCTTTGTCTTCGATGTCCTTGATGCTTATCGGATCCGAAACAGCGATACCGGCGAGCAAGCGCTTTAATCTTTTTCAAAAAAAATCATCTATCGAACCTATTTCACCCATGCAAGAATTATTCACCGTAAACAATCTGTGGATGATGATAGCTACCATCTTGGTCTTCATCATGCACTTAGGATTTGCCAGTTTGGAAGCTGGACTCACCAGATCCAAAAACACTGTCAACATCTTATTTAAAAACACGATTATTCCAGCCATTGGATTGCTGACCTATGCCTTCATAGGATTCAACTTGATGTATCCCGGGGCGGATTATGCTGGTGCTTTCTTCGGCTTCGCTGGATTTGGCCTCCCGCTTCCTGAGGGTTGGGATACCAGCAATTACAATGAGGGTTATACCTTCTTCACCGACTTTATCTTTCAGGCCATGTTTGCTGCTACGGCGGCTACTATCGTGTCTGGCGCTGTGGCTGAGCGAGTGAAGCTCGGTCCATTCATTACCTTCTCCATTTTATATGTAGCTATTTGCTATCCGATTGTTGGAATGTGGAAATGGGGTGGAGGATTCCTGAATACTTTGGAAACTCCTTTTTATGATTTTGCAGGATCTACCATCGTCCATTCTGTGGGAGGCTGGGGAGCCTTGATCGGGGCTTATTTATTGGGGCCTAGGATCGGGAAATATACCGCGAATGGTATGAAAGCTATACCTGGGCACAATATTCCACTAGCAGTAATCGGAGTATTTTTACTTTGGTTTGGTTGGTTTGGGTTTAACGGAGGCTCAGTACTTAGTGCCAGTCCAGGATTAGTGTCCAAAGTCTTTGTGACCACTTCTATTGCCGCTTCAGCCGGTGCGTTTGGTGCTTTGATTATCTCCTATTTGAAATTCAAAACCTACGATATCACCATGGTGCTGAACGGAATTCTGGCTGGTCTAGTAGGAATCACCGCCGGCGCAGATCAAATGGGAGTTGGCGAGTCAGCAATAATCGGTTTTATCGGTGGAGGCTTAGTGGTATTTGGTGTAGTATTTTTTGATAAAATTAAAATCGATGATCCTGTAGGAGCTATTTCCGTTCATTTGGTCGGTGGAATCTGGGGCACCTTAGCTGTAGGCCTTTTCGGGGATTTGGCGAGTATGAGCCAAGTGATCTCTCAGCTTATCGGAATCGGTTCGGTAGGTTTATTCTGTGTAGCCTTTGCTTGGATTATTTTCTTCACCTTGAAAAAGACGATTGGAATCCGTGTGGATGAGAGAGAAGAAATTGAAGGGTTAGATATTAATGAGCATGCGATGCGGGCTTATCCTGACTTTGCTACCAAAGATTGATAGAAAAAATGTAACTCAAAATAAAGCCCCGATTTTACAATCGGGGCTTTTAGCTTTATATGGCTAATTGAAAGTAGCGGTTGAGAATGGGTTCATGAACCTTCCCAAACATGAAGTAACACCAGTCTTTAAATTCTTGGACCTCTGTTGGTAAAATAAGTCGGAGTCCTTTTCTGAGCTCTCGTTCAAATAAGTATCTCGAAAAGCTGACTTTTTCCAAAATGGTCTTTACATAATCTATCATAGTCTAAAGAGTTTAGGGTTTATTAACTGATTCTAAGTTCCAATACGGAGGCATTTCATTAGATGTTACGTTATTTTAGAAATTATAAGAATAGAATAATCACTATTTTCGCAACTATGAATAAAACGATAGCCCGTTTCATTTTCGTATGTTTTTCTTTCCTGTCTGTTGGTAATGGGCTGGCGCAAGAAGTAAATATTGAGCTGGGGCCCGGTGAAATAGGATTGAATGAAACCTTCACCATCAAAGTAACGCTGTCTGACGAGAAAATCAAATCTTATGATCAGTTTCCTGAGATTTCCAGTTTTCAAAAACAGGGAATTTCTCAGTCTTCCTCCATGAACCTGATCAATGGTCAAATGAGCAGCTCCAATAGTATCATTCAATACTATAAGCCTTCTAAAAAAGGAAATTTCACGCTGCCAAATTTTGAAATTACTATCAATGGAACTGCCTACGCTTCCACTGGAAAGCGAATTGTCGTTACTGATCCCGTGACGGCTAGTGGTCTTGGAGCGGGGTCTGGATTTGACCCTTTTGCAGATTTCTTTGGCCGAACCTCTTCCGAGCAACCTGAATTTGTGGAGTTGGATGACGATGCTTTCTTCTCGGTTTCAGTAGACAAAGAGCAGGTCTACCAAGGGGAAGGATTCAACTTAAGTTTGGCCTTTTTCATGTCTGAAGCCAATCAAGCTCCCTTACAATTTTATGAGCCAGGTAAGCAATTGGATGCTATTTTGAAAAAAATAAAGCCTACAAATGCTTGGGAAGAAAATTTCAACATCAGCAACATTGAGCCGGAGGAAGTAACGATCAATGGCAAGCGATGGACAAAATTTAAAGTATACGAGGCTACTTTTTTCCCATTTTCAGAAGGAATAATTGAGATTCCGAGAATCCCTTGGGAAATGATTAAGTACAAAGTAGCTAAGAATCCTACTTTCTTTGGAGCGAATAGACAAGAAGATTTTAAGACCTTTTATTCAAGTCCAAAGACCATTAATATCATTCCCTTGCCTCCGCATCCTTTAAAAAATGAGGTTAGCATCGGGCAATTTCAACTTAGAGAAAATATCACCACAATTGAGGTAGAAACAGGTCAAGGCTTCGATTACAACTTTGGAATCTCTGGAGTGGGTAATATCAATGCCGTTTCTGCACCAAAACGAATCCCTACTGTAAACCTCAATACCTTTGACCCAAATGTGAGGCAACAGATCAATAGGGGTTATGGTCGAGTTTCCGGGATCAAAGATTTCAATTATTACATCACCTTTACAGAAGCTGGAGAATACGATCTTCGGAGCAATTTCGAATGGATTTATTTCGATCCATCTCGGGCGGTCTACGACACACTAAGGTCAGCCTCCATAATTAAAGTGGCAGGAGACAGCAAAACCAATGAGGCTATATCCTCTCAGCGGCTAGGGGGTCTCTACGATCGCATCGGAATCGAGGATAATCGGTTTTTAAACGAGCAATATAAATACTATTTTACCATGGCTATTAATGTGTTTTTGATGGTTTCAATGATTTTACTGGCAATTTTGATTTTAAGAAAAAAATAATGGGGAATTCATTTGGGAAGCTTTTCAAAATCACCACTTTTGGTGAATCACACGGAGTAGCTTTAGGAGTAATCATCGAAGGCTGCCCAGCCGGATTAGAGATCGATGAAACTCAGATTATTGCTGAAATGCAGCGCCGAAAACCGGGTCAATCAAAGATCACTACCCAACGAAAAGAAGAGGATGAGATTGAAATTCTCTCTGGAGTTTTTGAGGGGAAAAGTACTGGCACTCCCATCGGGATTGTCATTCGTAATGCGGACCAGAAGAGTAAGGATTATTCCCATATCGCAGACAAATTCCGTCCTTCGCATGCGGATTTCACCTATTTTGAAAAGTACGGAATCCGTGACTATCGTGGAGGAGGCAGAAGCAGCGCCCGTGAAACCGCTGCACGTGTAGCAGGAGGAGCTATAGCAAAACAATTTTTAGCTACTAAAGGAATCACTATCCAAGCTTACGTGTCACAAGTCGGAGACTTGAAACTAACTAAGGATTACAAAAATTTAAATTTGGCGGAGGCCGAAAATAATATCATTCGCTGTCCGGACCCAGAAACTGCAGAGGCGATGATCGCTTTGATTGATACTGTTCGGTTAGCGCGTGATACGATCGGAGGAGTAGTTTCCTGTGTGATCAAAAACACTCCCACTGGACTTGGTGAGCCCGTTTTTGATCGTCTTCATGCCGAACTGGGTAAAGGCATGCTAAGTATTAATGCTGTCAAAGGTTTCGAATA
>JBLGAM010000140.1:0-8146 GCA_047612305.1 Planctomycetota bacterium
TTTCGAATGGGTACAAAACAGATTGGGTTATAAGTGGACTGCCGATCGAGTAAATAGACGATCAGATCGAATCATGAAAGATGCTTTTGATAATGTCTATGAGGCTTCTAAAAAGTATGATGTGCCTTTGAGAATCGCTGCTTATATAGTGGCAATTGATAAAGTGGCGAAAACCTATACCTATCGAGGAGGCTTCTAAGTCGCTTCTCTCAAAAGTTTATTTTATCTTTGAGGCGTGGCTTTAAGCTACGCCTCTTTTTTTAAAGACTATGACAATACATCGCGAAGGCCGTACATTACTATTTTGGTTGCTAATCGCATTAGCAGTAATCAATTATCTGATCTATTATTTTATGCCAGACGCAGAACTCTTGGCAAATACAGTGCTGCTTGGCAGTGTGATCTTCTATTTGATTATTCTTCAATTTTTTAGAAATCCTATCATTACTCTTCCAAATGAGGATGGGATTGTGTTTGCACCAGCTGAGGGCAAAGTGGTAGTAATCGAAGAAACTATGGAGGATGAATACTTAAAAGAGAAGCGGATCCAAGTTTCAATTTTCATGTCTCCAATCAATGTCCATATAAATCTCTCTCCCGTAAAAGGCGTCGTGGAGTACTTTAAATATCATCCCGGAAAATATTTGGTGGCTTGGCACCCGAAATCAAGCACGGAGAATGAACGAACTACTATGGTCATCAAGGATCAGAATGGTACAAAAATTTTAGTAAGACAGATTGCCGGAGCCTTGGCTAGAAGGATCAAATGGTATGTATCGGTAGGCTCTGAACTAGCTCAAGGAGGTGAATTTGGCTTTATCAAATTTGGATCGCGGGTGGATATGTTTTTGCCCTTAGGGACCGAAATCTTGGTGAGTTTGAATCAAAAAACAAAAGGAGCAAGAACTCCTATTGCGAGATTAAAAGACTGAATAAGTTGGAATGGATTTGAAACAATAGCTAAAAACTATTCTTGTGAACTTCGGAATTCAACCACAACAACTATGAAATCCATCATCTACGCTTTTATCCTTATAGTCGCTGTTACCTTAGTGGGCTGTCAGGACGCTGAAGAGCCACAAGGCCCACTCTTCGGGTCTTGGGAAAATCGAAATCATTCAGATTCTTTAGACCTGTGGTTTGTTTAAACTTTGACTTTCAAATCTGACAGCCTCATGCTGATAGAGCAGACAGTAAGACAGACTAAAACCGGCCCTACCATTGGGTACATGATGATCGCAGATGGATGGTACAAGCTAGATGGATCGACATTCAAGTATAATTACGATTATGGCTTGTTTTATTTCGGTGGCGAAAATTCCAAACTGTATGTGCCAAAAAACGAATTGAGGCCGGGAATCGCAGATTTTTTTAGGATTCCAACCGGTAAACTGACTTTTTCGACTGACCGAAGCAGATTTCAATTTCAAGAAGATTGCTTTGAGGTCGATCCCCAATCGGATTGCATTAGCGTCACTCTAATTGAGTATTTGAGAGTCAATTGAATTGACATTCGATTTTAGGTTCAATAGCTTGACCTCAGCAGATCTAAACTTGTTCCGTCTGAGAGTATCTCCCGCCCGGTGAAAAAAAGATATCCTTATGGAAGGAATAGTCAAACAGCAGAAAAATTTTCGCTTAAGTTTTCTTAAGCTTAAAAATCCAAAAACCCAAGACTAAGGTTAGCGAAAAGAAAATTAGTGTCGTCCACTCAAAAGTTCGACGTTCGCTTAACTTCTCAGCTATTTTCTGGTCTTTGTCGGCAATCGCTCGCTTTAGCGCCTGAACCTGATTTTCTAGGCGGAAAGAAATGGTTTTGTATTCTTCTTTTTCTTGACCCAATACCGAAGACTCAATTAATCCGATCATTCGAAGTTCGTCCATGATCTGATTATCCTTCGAGAGGATTCGTTCAAGCCATTCATTGGTCTCGATCATATCTTTTTTAGTTCGATTTCCAAAGATTCCAGATTTTTGAGACTCAGAGTTTTTCCATTGCGCCTGAAGCTGATCTCGTTCTTGGATCATCAGTTGGAGCTTGGCATCTCCAGCTTCAGGGATTTGAAAATCAAAAAGCGAGAAGAGAAGTAAAGCGACCGTCAGCATGTTTTGGGATTTTTGGCTTGTGATGATTCAATAGGATAGAATCGCTATAGGCAATTCTCTCCTATCCAATTTTATGCCACCAAAAATTTAACGCTTCCAGGCTCTAGTCATTTCCTTTTTGCCTGGAGGGCCGGGAAGAATCTCTACTTCTAGCCCCAATTCTTTCAAGTCTATTCTCAGCTGACCCGTCGCGCAGTAGGTAGTGAATATTCCTCCCGGGTTCAATTCCGTGCAAACCTTGCTGAGGATTTCTTTAGACCACATTTCTGGCTGTTTGCTAGGTGCAAAAGCGTCATAAAAAACCACGTCGGATGGATAAAGAACAACATCCTGAAGGGTTGCTTTTTCCTTTTTCATGTTGAAATATTCCGAGATGATGATGCCTTTTTCCCACTCTGCTTTGTGCAATCGTTGCAAATAGGGCTTATAATGAAAGATACCATCGTCCATATCGCCATAGTTTAACTTGGAATAAATGTCCTCAGTTAAAGGAAATGGTTCGACGGTGTGATAAAGCACAGGAATTTGATTTTGCTCCGCCCAAATTAAAGTTAGCCAAGCGTTTAGTCCAGTACCAAAACCAACTTCAAAAATACGAAGCGGTTTTTTGTTTGGATTGTTCATCATCCATGAGTCTAGCCCATAGAGCATGCAGATATGTATGGATTCTCTGAAAGCCCCGCCTGAATTGTGGTAGCTTTCTTTCAGCTCTTCATCATAAATCGAATGTGACCCATCCTCGGTCACAATGATTCTTAATTCTTCACTCATATTTCGTAGATCAATACATTACAATAGGCGGAGACTCCTTCTTTTCTTCCCACAAAACCAAGGTGCTCCGTGGTGGTAGCCTTGATGGAAATGTCATTTGCGGATACATTCATCACTTCGGAGAGACAGGCTTTCATCTCTGGAATATGAGGATTAATCTTTGGAAGTTGAAGACAAACTGTGCTATCGATATTACCCACCTCATATCCATGCTTCCGGACCAGTTTCATGACTTCAGTCAATAAGATCTTACTATCAATTCCTTTGTATTGCGGGTCTTGATCCGAAAAGTGATGACCTATGTCTCTGAGGTTAGCGGCACCCAGTAGGGCATCGCAGATGACGTGGATTAAAACATCGGCATCCGAATGACCGACTGCTCCTTTGTCATGAGGTACTTTTATTCCTCCCAGCCAAAAGTCAAAGCCTTCTTTGAGTTGATGGACATCGTATCCAAATCCTATTCTGAATTTATTCATGAGGGTAATGATTGATAGTGGAGGACAGAAGCATTTTCTTCTTTTAGTATTTTATTAGCCCATTCCTTAATCGAACCCTGATCCAGGGCTGATTTTTTTTCATATTCTTGCCAATATAAATCTGGATTGCCTAAATGAGCATAGTAGGCAAGATTCATTGCGCGATTTATTAATTTTATTGACTCATAGGTCTTCATCGCCTCAGATTGATTCTTTATTTTGGTCAGTGAATTATCAGAGATTTCATCTAAAATGAATTGCTGCACGACTTCATCGAGTGCCTGCTCACCTTCTAGGGAAGAAACCCCTTTCTCCATTTTACCAGAGAAAATAAGTAATCCTGGATCTACGGAACCTAAAATATAAGCACCTATTGAAGCAAAGCACTTTCCGTTTTTCACCAGAGTTTGTTCCAAAATGGCAGACTTGCCCGAACCCAGCAAATCGGTTATTAAATCGGTCTGCAGGAATCCATCAGCTAATTTAGCAGGCATTTTATACGCCTTGTAAAGTGCATCTGTTGGTACTTTGGCCTGAATAAACTTCTCTTTTTTACGAGTTTGAGCAGAATCTTGAATTCTGTCAGGTTTCTGTGAATTCTTACTTGAAATAGGGCCAAACCATTTTTCTGCAAGGAGGCGAACCTCATATGGGTTCACTGCTCCGGCGATCACTAGGATAGCATTTGAAGGTTGATAGTGCTTTTGATAAAATTCTTCCACATCAGTTCGAGTGAAATTCTCGATGTCTTCAGTTCGCTGCCCAATCGTTGGCCATTTATACGGATGAGCATCAAAAGCCAAATCTCGAAGGTGGTGGAATGCATCGCCGTAAGCTTGATTGAGGTAGCGCTGCTTGTATTCTTCCAAAACTACTTTCCGTTGTGTTTCGATAGTTTTTTCGGAGAGATTTAACTGAAGCATTCGATCAGACTCCAGCCAAAATGCAGTTTCAATATTTGCAGCAGGCAGTGTGATGTAATAATTGGTTATATCCGGGCTAGTAAAGGCATTGCAAGAGCCTCCAACTCGCTCAAGTTCGCGGTCAAAAACAGGGATATTTGCAGATCCTCCAAACATCAAATGCTCAAAGAAGTGTGCCAGGCCAGTCTTACCTGGAATTTCATCCTTTGAGCCGACCTTAAAGAGCAGATTAAATACGGCCATTTTACTGCCGAGATCTTGGTGGGTAATTACTTCTAATCCGTTTGGAAGGAAAAATCGCTGATAGTGTAGCATAATTAGTAGTGCAAAGCTAGGGTTTTTGTCAAAATCGACTCAATGGTTTTTTCCCAAGGATATTATGGAAGGATAATTTCCGCTGATATAAGGGTTTCTGGTTTTTTGAAAAAAAGAGTAAACTTTGCCTAAATCCTTTATGTTCAATCCGACTATCCAATCCACTCTATCTTAATCATGAAAAAACATTGCATTGAACTCGATCAAACCCGACAATTCTCAAAGTTTTTTCTAGACTACATAAAAGGAGAGCCTTCTTTAGCTCCATTTTATAGTCATAGGCCAGAGTTGGGGAGTTTCAAGAATGTGATCGAAAAGAAGAAATTCCCAACTCCAAATCGAGCGATCTTAGTCAATAGCTTACAGAAGCAATACGAAGGGATTGAGATTTCCGAAGTAGTGTCTAAAAATATCAGCAGTTTAGCTGATCCACAGACCTTCACGGTCATCACAGGACATCAATTAAACTTATTCACAGGGCCACTTTACTTTATTTATAAGATAGTCTCCACGATTAATCTAGCTAAGAAATTAAATGAGACTTATCCGGATCAGCATATTGTGCCTGTGTACTGGATGGCAACCGAAGATCATGATTTTGATGAGATCAATTATTTTAAACTAGACGGTAAAAAGTATCAGTGGGATTCAGATCAAAAAGGAGGCGTAGGAGATTTTGAATTGGATAAAAGTTTCAAAGACTTTCTTAAGACCGTCCCATTTGCTTCCGAGGTATTCAAATCAGCCTATTCAAGTTCTAATACTCTAGCTGAGGCCGTTCGAAAGTATGTTAATGCACTTTTTGGCGAAGAAGGTCTAGTCATTGTGGATGGCGATTCCGCAGAACTTAAGCAGATTTTTGAACCTGTTATTCAATCTGACTTATTTAAACATGAGCCTTTCCAATTTGCTTCTTCTGCCACTTCCCAATTGGAGGAACTGGGCTACAAAAGCCAGATATTTCCCAGAGAGATTAATTTTTTCTATTTAGAAAAGGGAATTCGAGAGCGAATAGAGCGGACAGCCACAGGATTCACCGTACTGAATACCGCTATTCACTTTTCTGAAAAAGAAATGGAGGAGTTGATTAAGACTCATCCCGAACGGTTCAGTCCCAATGTGGTTTTGCGCCCACTTTATCAAGAAATGATTTTACCTAACCTTGCTTACGTAGGGGGTCCTGCCGAAGTGGTTTATTGGCTTCAATTAAAGGAAGTATTCAAACATTTTGAGGTCCCCTTTCCGATTTTATTACCTAGAAATTTCGCTTTGCTATTGAATAATGCTGCTATTCGGAAAATGGAACAAATGAAATGGAGCTATAAAGATCTTTTCCGGGATTTCACAGTTTGGAAAAAGGAATTTGTGCTGAGCGAATCGGATTTTGATGTTCTTATGGAAAAAGAGCGGGAAGTGATTTCTGGACTTTTTGATGAAAAAGGGAATCAAGCTATTCAATTGGAGAAGAGTCTTGCAGATTCTTTTGTAGCTGGGAAAGTGAGGACCCTCAAGATTATTGATCAAATGAGTATCAAGCTTCGAAAAGCAGAGGAGCGAAAGCATGAAATTCAGCTGAACCGAGCAAAGAGTCTCGAGGAATTTGTCAAACCAGGTGGAAGTCCACAAGAACGCGTGGTAAATATGATGCAGTTTTACCTTGGCGATCCAGATTTGATTCGAAAACTTTTGGAATGCTTTGACCCTTTGGATTTCAGAATGATGGTATTAGAGCATGAATCCTAGTAAAGCTGATCTCCGAGTACTATTTAAAGAGAAGAGAAACCAATTAACTCAGGATGAGCTAAAGAAGGGTTCCGAAAAAATCGCTTTAGCTGTTGAGGATTTTTGTGAGCAGCATCCTGAATTGGATCACTTTCATCTTTTTTTTCCGATTCAAAAACTCAAAGAAGTGAATACCTTCTTAATACGAGACGTACTAGAGCGAAGGAATAAAACTCTTTATACCTCTGTAATTGGGGATTCGGATGATGAGATGGGAACCATTCTGCTAGAAAAGAGGACTGAATTCGTAGAAGACCGATATGGAATCCCTGTTCCCAGGAATTTTGAGCTAATATCACCTGAGCTAATTCAAGCAGTTTTCGTCCCGCTTATGGCGGTAGATTACAAAGGGCAGCGAATTGGCTATGGAAAGGGGTATTATGATCGGTTTTTGACCACTATCAATTCAAAGGTGATCAAAATCGGGCTAAGTATTTTTGAGCCTATTCATCTTATTCCAAGTGAATCGTTTGATATTTCGTTAGATTATTGTTTTACGCCAAAAAATATGTTTAATTTTTCCAAATAAACTAAATCACTTGTATAAGAAGGGGTCGCCCAGAATTTCTATTTTTACTCACTATATATATCTATTCATTTATAGCTCTGTTCAAGTGGATTATAATACCATGATAGGTGTGACAGGAGAAACAAAGTTGGGTAGCACTGTCAAACAATTCTTCACAGCCCAGAGGGCGGCTAATTTGCTCGTTTATAATCATTGGAGAGGCTTGGTTGGGGTATTGCTTTATGAGCATCACATGGATATTCGGTAATTTGAAGAATTAGAGTGGTATGTTGGTGGTGGAGGGCATTATGGAGTATGGAATGCAGGAAAAGGGGAGCTGCCTTGGGTGTACAAGAGTACTCAGGATTGTCAGGTCTATGGAGTAGATGCCATTGTCGGTTTAGAATACAATATTAATAGGAACAATTTTTATTTTGGGTTTTACTGGAAACCCGCAATAAACTTTCAAGACCTTGCTGGCTTTTGGGAAGGTGATGCAGCCTTCACCTTAAGATATTCTTTGTAAAATTTTATTTTCTTTAAATTTTTGAACCTGTTTTTAGGGTTTTGGCAGGAAACTCAATTTTTTCTTGAGGAAAATAACCCTGACAGATTTTTTTTGCCATTTTTTGACATTATAGCCTATCCTAGTAAAATTGAAATAGAATAATATTCTAAATAAACCAAAAAGAGTACATTTTAGGTAATTATTTGGCGATTTAATCAAATATTATTTTAATTTTCCTTATTTATCGAAATAAAAATTTTTTTTGATATTAATTATTTTTTTAATAATTCAGAATATTGTTTTGTTAATATTAAGAAATCGGTCAATTTCAGTTAATAAATGTTAACAAAGACGGCAAAACCGAATTATCAATCTATCAACCCATTTATATAAGAAATCTACCGTTAGTTTTATAAATAATCCTAAAATGTAATTATAAGTATAAATTAAATAATTATATCTTGATAATATTAAGTAAAATAAAACTTAAATAATAATAAATTAAAATAAAAATTGTTTTGTTTAAGTTTGAGCTCGATTTTGAATTTCGCTAGAAAGGAATTTTCTTTACATATCAACTAAACTAAATACCTTATGAGAAAAGCTTTACTCTTGGTTGTTGCGCTATTCACCATGACACTCAGTTATGAAGTGTCTGCGCAGCAACGAGTGGTTACCGGCAAGGTAATCTCAGATGAAGATGGACTAGGTTTGCCAGGTGCAACCGTCCTCGCGAAAGGTACGACAGTGGGTA
>JBLGAM010000141.1:0-8027 GCA_047612305.1 Planctomycetota bacterium
TTTTGGAATGAAAAGATCATTTTTAGGATTCCACGAATCGCAACGTTTGGAATAATATAGGCAGTTCCCACACAAAAGGTCTGCATCAGTTTCTCATTCTCCTTCAACCAATCTGCTTGCATCTTTTGATGCGAAAGCTTGGGAATACTCGCATTGGAGGCATCGAAAATGATGGCTAGCAGCTTTTTATTTCGATAGCAAGCCTTGGTTTGATCCAAGTAGGATTGGAAGTTTTGATCCGTGCTTTTGCTTCCTGTAAATCCAATTCTTACAATTGGAAATGAAGATTCATCAATGATTGCGTAGGGTTCCATGATTTCGAAACAGGATTTGGATCAAAGAGTTTTTACCTGGAATAGGATTATTAATAAGAGCTAAGAGCTTAACCTTTGGTTAATGCCTATCGCACTTTCAGTGCTTTTCGACTAGCAATCATAAGTCAATATAAATTTTTTCCTCCGTGATGCCTCCGTGTTCTCCGTGACTCTGTGTTAAAAATTCTGACTCCTTTGAATTCTTTCTGAACTTTAGGATTTCAAACTATTCGTTTTTGGCAAAAAATTGATTTAGGATTACCGTCGCTCTACAATTCAAAAACCGATTTACCCTAACTTTATTCTCTATGGTGAAAAAGCCCCACTCTTGTATTTTTATTTGTGGGTATGCGATGAGAAGCTTAATTTTCCGTATAACGCCGAATACCTAAAAAATTTACTCAAAACCTATTCAATAATCCATTGAAATCGCGCATGAACCAAAAGTCCAATACAGAATAATTATCTGGGCGCGAGATTCCATGAGACCTTTTAAAAACAAAATTTACCGAATGAAATCGAGTATGACCATAAAGTCACCCACTGATTGATTATCTGTGTTGCGAGATTCCATGAGACCTTTAAAAACAAAATTTAAACGAATGAAAAGAAGAGATTTTATCCACCTTTCCGGCCTAGGCCTGGGAGCGCTGGCTACCTCAGGCTTGGTCATGATGGGCAATCCCGTCTCGGCGGAAACCCTTCTGCAACCTGGAATCGATGTAGCTGCGAAGAAACTCCTGGCTGATACAGCCCTAAATGCTGCCAAAGCCAAAGGAGCCACTTACACCGATGTGCGAATCGGCCGATACTTACAGCAATTCCTCTTTACCCGAGAGAAGAATGTACAGAATATTACCAATGGAGAGTCCTTCGGCGTAGGTATCCGTGTGATTGCCAATGGCACTTGGGGATTTTCTGCTACTTCCGATGTGACGCCTGATGGCATTAAGAAATGTGCGGAAACTGCCGTGGCCATCGCCAAAGCGAATTCCAAACTTCAAACCGAACCTGTAGAACTTGCACCTGTCAAAGGGCATGGGGAAGTGTCTTGGAAGACACCTATCGAAAAGAATGCCTTGGCCGTTCCGGTAAAAGAGAAGATTGATTTGCTCCTAGGAGTGAATAATGCAGCGATGGATAATGGCGCCGCCTTTGTCAATTCGGCACTTTTCATGATCAACGAGCAGAAGTATTTTGCTTCCACTGACGGTTCCTACATCGATCAGGATATCCACCGTATCTGGCCAAATTTCACGGTCACCGCAGTAAATAAAACTTCCGGAGGCTTCCGATCCCGACAGGCGCTTTCGGCACCCATGGGCATGGGTTATGAATATTTAGATGGCTTGGAAAAGGATAAAGCGATGAACCCTGCGGGCTTCAATAGCTATAAAAACACCTATGATATGCAAGAAGATGCGGTAAATGCATCTAAGCATGCGAAGGAGAAATTGACTGCCAAATCCGTAGTACCGGGTAAATATGACTTGGTGCTAGATCCCGATCACTTGGGATTGACGATTCATGAATCTGTGGGTCACCCGCTGGAATTAGACCGGGTATTGGGTTACGAAGCCAACTACGCAGGTACCAGTTTTGCGACCTTGGACAAGTGGAGATCTGGCGACTTCAAATACGGTTCTGACAAAGTCAATATTGTAGCAGATAAGATTCAGCCTTTGTCGCTGGGAAATACGGGTTACGATGACGAAGGTGTGAAATGCAAGGAGTGGGATTTGATCAAAAACGGAATCTTAGTGAATTATCAGGCGATTCGTGATCAGGCCAAAATCATCAACGAACCGGAGTCTCACGGTTGCTGCTTTGCAGACAACTGGTCTTCGGTACAGTTTCAGCGCATGCCAAATGTTTCCCTGAAGCCAGGTACAGAAAAGTTGAGTGTAGCCGAGATGGTGAAAAATGTCGAGAAAGGCATTTACATCCTGGGTAGAGGTTCGTATTCGATCGATCAGCAGCGTTATAATTTCCAGTTTGGCGGACAGCTTTTCTACGAAATCAAAAATGGAGAAATCACCAACATGCTTGAGGATGTAGCCTATCAGTCCAATACACAAGAGTTTTGGAATTCCTGCTCGCAGATCTGCGACAAGGATGATTACAAATTCTTTGGTTCATTCTTCGATGGCAAAGGACAGCCTTCGCAGAGTTCTGCCGTTTCGCACGGTAGTTCGACTACCCGATTTGACGGAGTCAATGTGATCAATACTGGAAGAAATATTTAACCTCAACTCGAGAATTATGGCAATTTTAACACAAGAAGAAGCTAAAAAAATCATTGATAAAGTGCTCTCCTATGCCAAAGCCGACGAAACCCAAGTCGTGATCTCTGGAGGAAGAACCGGTAATATCCGCTATGCCCGAAATAACGTGAGCACCAGCGGCGAGACTAACGAAATCGGATTAAACATCACCTCGGTATTTGGTAAAAAGTCTGGCTCATCCAGCATCAACGAATTGGATGATGAGTCGCTGCGCAAAGCGGTAGTACGAGCTGAGGAAATCGCCATGCTAGCTCCGGAAAATCCGGAATATATGCCAATGCTCGGTCCACAGACCTTTCCAAATTCTAAGACTTTTGCAAGCCCAACGGATGCGATCACCCCAGATCAACGCGCGCAAATCGCTGCCGATAGCTTGAATCCAAGCGGTGCAGCTAATCTTAGCGCTGCGGGCTATCTGGAAGATTTTTCCGGATTCTCTGCAATGGGCAATAGCAAGGGTATGTTTGGTTACAATAAAAGCACGTCGGTAGATTTCTCCGTGACAGTTCGAACTGAGGACGGAACTGGTTCTGGCTACGCAATTCGGGATTTCAATGATGTGAGTTTATTGAATTCGAAGGAAGTGACCAGCATCGCAATGCAAAAAGCGCAGGCCTCGGTAAATGCACAAGCGATCGAGCCTGGAAAATATACCGTGATTCTGGAGCCTACAGCTGCAGGAGATTTATTGGGATTATTGACTCGAAGCTTAGATGCACGAAGTGCAGACGAGGGCAGAAGCTTTCTAAGCAAAAAGGGCGGAGGAACTCGCGTTGGAGAAAAATTCTTCGATGAGCGGGTGAATATCTTTTCCGATCCTGACCATCCACAGATTCCCGGTGCACCTTGGGACAATGAGGGCTTTCCTCAGAAACCGGTGAGCTGGATTGAAAATGGGGTAGTGAAAAACATGTTTTATTCTCGCTATTGGGCAGAAAAGCAGGGTGTCCAGCCTACAGGAAGACCAAGTGGAGTAATTATGGAAGGTGGCGATCAATCGCTTGCTGACCTGATCAAAAGCACCGAGCGTGGGGTTTTGGTTACTCGTTTCTGGTATATCCGAGGCGTAGATCCTCAAACTTTACTCTTTACGGGACTGACTCGTGATGGTACGTTCTACATTGAAAATGGTCAAATCAAATTCCCGGTCAAGAATTTCCGATTCAACGAAAGTCCGATCATTATGCTGAATAATATTGAGGCGCTTGGTCGTCAGCAGCGTGTGGGAGGAAATATGATTCCTGCAATGAAGATTCGAGACTTTACGTTTACGAGTTTGTCGGACGCGGTTTAATAGTTGGCAGAATTCTAATCTTTGAGGTCTTTTTTGGACCTCGAAGGTTTTTAGTGCCTAGCAGTAGAAGTTCCTGTCGGCAGTAACAGAATCTTAACCTTAGGCTGTTCTTTTCGACCTTGAAAGTTTATGGAGAAAATTTGGTTACTAGTTACTTGAAATTAGAAGTTTGATTGACTCAAATACTTTATTGAAAAACTCCAACTACCATCACGAATTGCCAGATGGAATTCCAAACCTTCGAGGTTGAAGAAACCTCAAAGGTTAACGTTGCTACTGGAAACTGTTAGCTAAATGAACAATTTCTTCTTTACAAGACTAAAATACAATTCAGGAAACTGGGATACGGATCAGCGGATGCCTTCAAATTTGTTGAATTCGCTGGTGGAGTTTACCACGATTCCGGTGGATCAGCAGGAAAAAGTGGTGGAGCTCGGCAGTGCGGAGATCTTTAAAAGTCCTTTTTGCTACCTCAGCGGACATAAGCTCGTCGAGTTTTCCGCTGAGGAGCGAAAGAACTTTAAGACTTACGTGGAGAATGGCGGCTTTGTCTTTGCCGATGATTGCAATCATGATATTGACGGGCTTTTTGCCAAAAGTTTCGAAGCTGAAATGGCCAAGACTTTTGGTACCAATGCCCTTCAAAAAATCCCAAATAACCATCCTATTTATTCCACCTTCTTTGAATTTGAAGATGGGCCACCGGCCACTTCCTTCGAACTCAACGGTTGGGGCGATGATCTGATTCACGATTACCTTAAAGCTATCGTGATCAATGGTCGAATCGGAGTGCTTTACAGCAATAAAGACTACGGTTGCGAATGGGATTACGATTTCAGAAACAAGCGTTTTCTAAAAGAAGACAACACCAAATTCGGCGTCAACATCGTCGTTTACGCCTTAACTTATTGATTTTGGAAACAGTAGAACTAGCCAATTATAAACTTCTCGTTGCAAAAATTCCCGATCTCAAGAGAGAAATCGCCAAGACCATCGTAGGGCAGGAGGAAGTGATTGAGGAGATCATTATCACACTTTTAGCGGGAGGACATTGCTTGTTGGAAGGTGTTCCAGGTCTTGCAAAGACGTTGATGGTGAAGTCCATTTCGGAAGTGATGGACTTGAATTTTAAGCGAATCCAGTTTACCCCCGACTTGATGCCGGGAGATATTTTGGGGACGGAGATTTTGGAAGAGGATCATGAGACTGGGAAAAAGTTTTTCCAATTCAACCGTGGACCGATCTTCGCTAATCTGGTTTTGGCGGATGAGATCAACCGGACTCCACCGAAAACACAAGCGGCCCTGCTGGAAGCCATGCAGGAAAAAGTCGTCACTTATGGCGGCCAGCATCATGCTTTGCCCGATCCTTTTTTGATTATTGCTACGCAAAATCCCATCGAGCAGGCCGGTACTTATCCGCTTCCTGAGGCTCAGTTAGATCGTTTCCTCCTCTATATTAAATTAGGCTATCCTTCGGAAAAGGAAGAATTGGAAGTATTGGAGCGGACGACCGGAACTTACCGAGCTGTCACAGAACAGATTTTTACAGGATTAGATATTAAAAAACTACAGCAGCTCACGCGTGAGGTGCATATTGATTCTGCTTTACTGGCTCAAATCAATTCGCTGATTCGATCCACTCGACCTGCGGAAAGCAAAGTGGAAGCAGTCAAAACTTATGTGGAGTGGGGAGCTGGTACGCGAGCCGGACAGGCTTTGATTCTTTGTGCCAAAGCTCGGGCGCTGGTCAAAGGGCGTTACTCCGTGATTCCCGAAGACATTCAGCTTTTGGCTTACCCGGTGCTTCGACATCGACTTTCCCTACATTTTCGTGCTGAGGCTGAGCAGATTGAGCCAGACCTGATTATCTCCAAAATCCTGGAAGCGCAGGCCATCCATGAAAGCAAGTAATCTCGAAATCATCCGACTCAACAACCTGAAACTGGGGGCCAAAATCATCTCTGAGCAGCTGAAGCATGGCCTTCATTTGGGGAAAAAGACTGGTGTCGGATTGGAGTTTGAGCAGTACCGGTACTACGAACCGGGTGATGATCCCAAGCGGATCGACTGGAAATATTTTTCCCGCTCGGGAAAGCACATGATTAAAGAGTCCCTGACTGAAAGTCATCTGAATATTCGCATGCTTCTCGATCTTTCAGGTTCGATGAACTATGAAGAAAATGGCTTCAAGAGGCTAGATTATGCTAAAAACCTGATTGCCTCGCTGGCCTATATGGCAAATCAGCAAGGCGACGCGCTTTCCTTTTTCACTTTTCAAGATGGAAAAGCGAGCCAAAAAGTAGCTCCTTCACCCAAGGCATTTCAACGGATCATATACCAATTGGAGCAGGATCAAGCTTCCGGATCTTGGCCGATTAGTAAGCAGGATTTTCCTGAGTTGAAATCAAAGCAAAAGGAGTTGATCATTTTCGTTTCGGACTTTCTCCAGAAAGAATCTGAGTGGATCGAGATTGTGGAGCAGATGCGTCATCCAAAAAAAGAGATTGTGCTTTTTCAGATTTTAGGTGATCAGGAGTTGAATTTTGATCAGAAAGGAAATTTCAAATTTGAGGATTTAGAAGGTAATCAAAGTATTGATTTGGATGGAGAAACAGTCCGAAAAACCTATAATGAAGCGATCAAAAGCTATTTAACTAATTTGAAGAAGGCTTTTCATTTGCCACAGGTTCATTATTATCAAGTGAAAATGTCAGAATCCATCGCTGAAGTTATCACGAGATTTTTAGCCGACCGTCAACTCTGATGCCTTTCCTGAATTCCATAGCGCTTTGGGGATTGTTGGCGATCAGCATTCCGATTTTGATCCATCTTTGGAATGGGAAGCGAGGCAAAACCATTGCTTGGGCTGCGATGGATTTCTTAACTGATGCCGAAAATCGGGTTTCCAAAGGGATTAAACTGGAAAATTGGTTGGTACTATTGCTCCGGATTTTACTGATTTGTCTCTTGGTATTTTTGTTAGCTCAGCTTTTTTGGTTGGGAAATTCAGGAACCAAAGAAAAGAAAATTGCCCATGTGCTATACGGAGAAAAAGCGCTTTGGGAGGAATTTAGATTTGAGATTCAGCAGGCAATCGAAAGGGGAGAGTTGGTGATGTTAGCGGATAATCCCACAAAAGAAATTACCTCGATGGATGAGCTTTTGAGTTTAGAAAATGTTTCTAACTCCAATTTGCAAAGCACCTTGGACCAATTGCCTGAGGATTTGGATTCGCTGATTTTGTATTTGCCCAATTCAAACTTGGCTCTCAATTCTGATTTTTATTCGAGTCCAGTTTTACCGTCTTTCCAGATTGGAGAAGTTTCGGCTGGAAAACCCAAAACTCAAAAGATCAAAACAAGAGTGAATCGAATCTTTGCATTAAGTGAGACCGGGATTTTAGACTCGGTTAATGTTGCCAAAGGAGAAAATATAACCTTTGATTTTTCGAATAAGCCGATTCCTGTGTTTATTCAAAATTCAAATGGGGAAAGCCAGTTTATTAAAGCTGCTTTATCATCCATTACGGAAGTATATGGGTTGGATTTTCAGCTAACCGAAAATTTGGATTCAGCCAATTTAGTCTTTTCAAACAAAGCAATAAGGAAACTTGATCCTGAAAAGCTTTACTTTTTCTCGAATTTGATTAACTATCCCGAATCTGATAATCAAGTCATTTTTGTCAATTCTCTGGATTTTGATGAATCCGAATTGATCCGAAATGGGCAATTACCGGAATTGATTTTGGAGAAATTCTTAAGGCATATCGGTGTAAATCGAAAATCAAAGCCACTTAATTCAAACCGTATTGCTGATCGATTTTTGTTGAAACCTAAAAATTCAAGTCCTCAAAAATCCAATCTCAATGAATGGTTGATGGCTTTGCTTTTAGGTACGCTGCTGATCGAACGTTACTTAGCTTTCAAACAAAGAATTTGAAATCGCTGCAATCACATATCGCCCGAATAGAGAAGCAGATCATAGGTCTGATTTTGCTTAAGTCTGCATTGATTGGCTTAAGTTTTTTTGGCTTGATGATGGTGTTTGTAAGCTCTATGACTTGGGCCATTTTCCTCGGGATGTTCATCGCCTTAGGTGCGTTTTACTTTTTGGGAGGCTTTAAAAACCATCG
>JBLGAM010000142.1:0-8017 GCA_047612305.1 Planctomycetota bacterium
CCATCAGCTGCTGTGGTAAACCATTTGTGACCATTGATGCGATAATGATTGCCTTCGAGAACTGCAGTTGTCCCCATATTTACCGGATTACTGCCTGCAAATTCAGGTTCAGTCATTGCGAAGCAACTTCTGATTTCTCCTTTTTGGAGGGGTTTTAAGAATTTATCTTGCTGGTATGCTGATCCGAAAAGATGAAGCAATTCCATATTTCCAATGTCTGGGGCATTGCAATTGAATACGTAATGCCCTAGTGGACTTTGTCCTAAGATTTCAGAGACTTGGGCAAATTGAACCAAATCCAACCCTACTCCCCCTTCAGCAGGAGATAAGTGCGGGGCAAATAATCCTTCTGCTTTGGCTTTTTGGCGAAGTTCGTTTAGGTAGGGTAAATATTCCCGAAAAGGACCTTGAATGATCTCTAGGTCTTTTGGAAAAAGATGAATTTTAACAAAGTTGCGATAGCGATCCAGTAAAGTTGCCAGATCACCATTAAAGGTAGTTTTGGTTGTCATAAAATTTAAATAGTAAAGCCTCCATCCGCCGTAAAGACTGCGCCAGTGGTATAGGATGAGGCATTTGAGGCTAAAAATAGCGCCATTGCTCCGATTTCTTCGGGAGATCCAGCTCGTTTGATTGCCAATTGTTTGATAATCATAGACATGATTTTATCATTGGTCCAGAGGGCCTCAGAAAATTTCGTTTCGATCAACCCAGGGCAAATAACATTGACTCTGATTTTGGATTCTCCCCACTCTTTTGCAAAAACTTTGGTAAGCGAGATCAGTGCTGCTTTACTTACGGAATAGATACCCAAGCCATGCTCGGGAGAGATTCCACCGATCGAACTGATGTTGATCACCGAAGCTCCAGAAGATTTTCGCAAATGAGGGAAGCATAATCGACAAAGCTCAAAAGGAGCCTTTAAGTTTACGTCCATGATTTTGTCAAAGGCATCAATACTAGTCTCATGCACCGGTCCAAAGACAGGGTTTGAAGCAGCATTATTGACTAGGATATCCAACTGACCATAGGTAGCGATGGTTTTTTCCAACAATAGTGGAAGTTCATCCATTTTTCCCACGTTGCAGGCAATGCCGGTAGCTTCATAGCCTTTTGATTTCAGTTTTTCAGCCATCTCATCAACTGCCTCTTGTTTTCGGCTGCAGAGGACTACTTTTGCCCCCGCTGCTGCAAAAATCTCTGCAATACTAAATCCTATCCCTTTGCTGGCACCGGTGATCAAGGCCACTTTGCCATCGAGTGAAAAAACTGAAGATAAATCCATAATAGAAGGTTTTTATTAAGCACTCAAGATATAAAAAAATAGAAAAGAGGCAGGAAAAAAACAGAATATATTGATAGTTTTAAGGAGAATAAAATTCTAAGGAACTAAAACCAAACAAACCGATGAAAGAGGTAATTTTTGAAGAAGTAGGCATGCCAAATGAAGTTTTGACATTGAAAGAGGTTGATCTGCCTGAACCTAAAGCACATGAGGTCCAAATCAAGGTTACCGCTAGGAATATTAACCCATCTGACATCATGTTTATTCGCGGGATGTATGGCATCACGCCAAAACTACCCAGTAGTGCAGGATTTGAAGCCAGTGGAGTGGTGAGCAAATCAGATGAAGCTGGAAAAGTCCCTGTGGGAACTCGTGTCATGTTTACAGCACTTGGGACTTGGAGAGAATATATTTGCATCCCAGCGGCACTTGTGATCCCTGTGCCAGGGGCGATGTCGGATGAAGTGGCCTGTCAGGCTTTTGTAAATCCAATGACTGCTTATGGTATGATTGAAAAGAGTGGATTGAAAGCCGGAGATTGGTTATTAATCACTGCTGGAGCGTCTGCATTTGGAAAGTTTGCAATTCAGATGGCAAAAGCAAAAGGGATCAAAGTTGCCTGCACCGTTCGCCAAGATGCTCAGAAGAGCTATTTACAAGGGTTGGGTGCTGACTTAGTCATCAATACTGAAACTGAAAAACTTCAGAAAATGATCACTGAACATACTGGAGAGGGGGTATCCGTGGTATTTGATGCAGTCGGAGGAGTGCTTGGGGCTAAAGCTATAGCCTCCATCAAAGCAGGTGGTAGAATGATGGTTTTTGGATTATTGAGTTTAGAAAATATTCCCCTAAATAGTGGATTATTGATTTTCAAAAATATCTCTGTTGAGGGATTTTGGCTATCTACCTGGATGGAAAGTATGGATGATGCAGCCCGAAAAGTAGCATTTGGAGCTGTTTTCAAATTTTTGATGGCAGAGACTTCACAAGTAGATGTTGCTGCTAAATTTCCTTTGGAGCAATTCAAAGAAGCGCTGGAAGCATACGAAAAGCCAGGTCGAAATGGAAAGATATTATTGGTGAGCTAAAGGCTCGAATTTGATGAATTTAAAGGAATTAGAATTGACAATTGCTTAATGAGAATCAAGCAATTGTCAATTTATTCTAAAAAATGCTTCAGAAAACTCGAGAATACTCATCTTTGTGTTTTAAATCAAAACACAGAAGCATGAATTGGGATAAGCTGGACAAAGAGCTGACGGAAATAGTAGAAAAAAGAAATCAACTAGCAGGCATGGATTACAACCATAAGGATTATGATGATCTCGAGGAGAAACTCCATGATTTGGAAGATGATTTCAATACAAACTATGAAGATGTGCTAGAAGGGCACTTAGAAAAAGTTCAGGAAAAATTGAAATCAGATACTGATGTCTTGCTCCCAACTGCCTATATCGCTAATCATTATAAGCCAATGCTTCCTGATGCCAATGGCATCGTGAGTTTTGAGGTAGCCGGCCAGCAGGGTGTCCCAGTAGAATCTGAGCAGTTTGATAGACAAGATGTTCGAATCGTTTTGATTCCTAATCCAGCTCGATTTGTGATGCTGATTAACGGCAAACAGTTGAAGGATCTTTGGAGAAGTAGATGATAATTAGATTAAAAATACATATAAACCCAGTTTACAGCTGGGTTTTTTTGTGAAATCTCAATTCTATTTATAGTCTGAGATATCCAGATCATGTCTTGGTTTTGTCTTACAACGAATAAAAAAATGAGTTTAATCTTGTTTAAATAAAGCCCAGTTTTGACCTCACTTTTTCTAATAATGCCATACTCGTAGCTTTCGCTTTTTCTTCTCCAGCTGATAGCTTACGCTCAATTTCTTCCGGATTACTCATGTAAGAATCAAAAGATTTGCGCTCTGTGGCATATTTATCCAAAATCAGCTGCATAAACTCCTTTTTGGCATGACCATACCCATAATTTCCCCCCAAATAATTCCTTCGCATCTGAATAGTCTGCTCGGGAGTGGCAATCAAGCTATAGAGTTTAAAGACATTACAGCTATCCGGATTCTTAGGTTCCTCCATCGGAGTACTGTCCGTTATGATGCTATTCACATTTTTCTTCAATTCCTTTTCCGGAAGAAAGATGTCTATGAAGTTATTGTACGATTTACTCATTTTTTGCCCATCCGTACCTGGAATAGTCTTCACTTCCTCAGAGATCCGAGGTTCGGGTAAAGTCAAAAGTTCTTCACCTACTTGACGATTAAATGCAGCAGCAATGTCTCGACACATTTCCAAATGTTGCAATTGGTCCTTTCCAACAGGCACCAGATTTGCTGAATACAATAAAATATCCGCTGACATCAAGACAGGATAAATGAAAAGACCTGCATTCACATCGGCCAGCCGTTCTGATTTGTCCTTGAAGCTATGGGCATTTGCCAGCATCGGGAAAGGAGTGAAGCAGCTCAAGAACCAAGTCAATTCTGTAACCTCAGGTCGTCGAGATTGTCGGTAAAAAACTGTCTTTTCGATATCTAATCCAAAGGCTAACCAAGCTGCAGCCACAGCGCGGGTATTTTCCTTGCGAAGTTCACTATCTTTTGAACTTGTCAATGAATGTAAATCCGCGATAAAGATATAGGACTCCTCGTTATTTTGCTTGATCAATTCAATCGCAGGAACAATCGCGCCGAGGATATTTCCCAAATGCGGTCTTCCACTACTTTGAATACCTGTTAATACTCTTGCCATTGGTCTAATTTTGTTGCAAAATAAGTAAATCAACTTATTAAACTTTGAAATTATCCGTTATTTGCTGACATGATTGGTGTACAAAAAATATTATTTGGCATGATCCTGTTGATTGGAGCTCCTCAAGTTATTCAGGCTCAGGAGGCTGTGATTCCTCGATTGATTTGGAAAGTCAATAAGATCGACTTGGGAACCGTATTGGAAGAAGAAGGGCCTAAAATCGCTGAATTTGAATTTACGCATACGCAAGATTCACTTTTTTTCATTGAGCTAGTAGTGACTGATTGTGGCTGTACGACAGTTAGTTACAATCAAGACACCCTGGCTGTTGGGGAAAGTGGTAGGGTGGCTATTTCTTTTGACCCAAGTTCAGGTGCTGGTTATTTTTCACGAATGATTATTGTCAAAGGAAATCTTATGAATAGTCAAGACACCTTATATATAGAAGGAACTGCGGTTCCTTTTCCTGAAAAACTTGAGTCTGCTTACCAGCGAATTGAAGGAAACCTGGGCTTCCGATTGAATAAAGTCAATATGGGCGAGGTATTAACCAATGAGCCTAAGTTGAAGCAGGTAGAAATTTTCAACTTTGGAGCAGCCCCGATTAATGCACAAAGTCTGACAGTAAAAGGTCCGTCATTTATCCAGGTAACTCAGCGCGATCAACTCATCTTTCCCAATCAGCGTGGCTTATTGGATGTATATTTTGATGGAAATGAAAAAGGTGATTTGGGCTTTTCTGAAGATCAGGTAGTCTTGAGTTGGGGGGAAGATTACTTGGTTCGATTAGCTGTTTTGGCAAATGTATTCGAATATTTTCCGCCCATTCCCAAAGATGAGCTCAATGATGTGGCACAGTTGGCAATAGACCCTAAAGAGATTGATTTAAGAACGATTAGTACGAATAACATTCAGAAGAAGTTAGTTACACTGACCAATAAAGGAAGGGAGGAATTGGTGATACGCAAGATTCAAGGAAATTGTGAATGTCTTACCCTTGAGATTCCTAAAACCACCCTAAGACCAGGCGAGTCTATCGAGCTTCAGATTACTTTTAATCCAAAAGGAAGAAAAGGGATTGATCAGCGAAATATTTATATTTTCAGTACTGACCCGCTTAACTCGGTTCAAATGCTGGTACTCAAGAGCAGAGTTGAGTAAGATCATTTCTGCATATTTATTTATCCGGTTTTGTAACCTTTCCAAATGAAAAGATCCTTCTTCCTCTTCGTTCTCCTAGCCATTTCTATTTTTTTTAGTGGATCTAAAGTTTTTGAAATAAACCCTTACCGAGTTTACCCATACCTACAAGTGTATGACCAAGGGAAGATTCAATTGACTTGGATTAGTAATGCCATGACATCAAGTGAGATTACGATTAAGAATCAGGAAGGAGCAGTAATTTTTTCGAAAAATGTCACTGGAGAAGATTTACCTCAGGTTTATTATTCTGAAGCTGAAAAGAATCAAAGCATATCAGGCTTGGAAAAGGGAAGCTGGCTTCAATCAGACCAAGCATTCAAATACCAGATACAAGTAGCCTTACCTCCTGGGATCATAGTTAGTTATAAAGTTTCTTTGGGTGGTTTTTTTTACGAATCATCATTTAAAACCCCAAAGGATAAAAATGCCTGGGATAAAATCAGATTTGTCGCATTGGCAGATTCGGAAACAGAGCCTAGAGGCAGAGTTACCAATCGCGAATGGTACCCAGGGCAGCCATTATTTCGACCATTTATTATTCCTCAGTTGTGGAAAGATAAGTTTGGTTTTACAACGCTTGAAGGCTTTGAGATTCCTAATTACTTCCTTTCTGAGCAAAAAGGTTATGCTGAAAATCTGAAAATAATCAATTCAAGGGATATTGATTTTATGGTGATGCCTGGCGATCTGGTTCAGGGTGGAGGATATCAGCCGGGCTGGGACGAGTTTTTCAGACACAATGCAGGTGAGTTCGATCAGGGATTAAGTAAATATCCAGTGATTCCTTCTTTTGGGAATTGGGAAAATTTCGGGGCCCTGAATGGTGGCTACGGTGATACACAGGGTGGAGAATTTGCACCTGTAGTAGCTAGGAGAAGGTATCAAGCTTATTTCAAAACTCCAGTCTCTGATCCACTTCAAAAGCATGGTCAAAGCTATTATCGATCTGACTATGGGCCAATCACTATCCTAACCGTAGATTCTAGTAATGGTACACCCGACCAGCTTGCATCAGATTTTGATGGAGTGACAAAGTTGAAAGGGAAAGAGTTTACTGTTCCGGGAACAGATACTCAAGAGAATTATACTGAAGCAAATTACAGAGCCCGAGGTGGAAATGACCTGAGTAGTTTTTCGCCTGGTTCTGCTCAATATGCTTGGCTGGAAGCAAATTTAAAAGATGCCAGTGAGTCAGGTCAACTAATTTTTGTCCAATATCATCACATCGCATTCAGCTCAGGTGAACGCGGGGTTCCTTTAAATCATGAGTTGAGTATAGGTCAAGTTGGTACTCCGATGCAAATCTTGAATCCACTTTTCGAACAATACGAAGTTATTGCAGTCTTATCCGGCCATGATGAGACCTTTGAAAGAAGTTTAGTAGATCAAGATAATGATGGTAAAGGAGTTCTTTACTACGATGTCGGTGTTGCTGGCGATGGCCTTTTACCAGTGAAGCGTGATTGGAAAAATAATCCATTAAATACACTGGATTATAATCCCTATTCCAAATGGACCGCAGACCAAAATTCAATAGAGCAATGGAATACTTCTGGTGCTCGTCCAGTTTTGACAGATGGAGGCAAGCATTATGGTCATTTGGAAGTTAATCTTGAAAAAATAATTGAAGGAGGGGAGACGTTTGCTAAAATCAAATTCAGCCCGATCTATGCATTTCCAGTTATGGATGAGAATTATAATCTAATCCGTGTGGAGCGTCGTGTGTATGCAGATGAGCTTGAGTTGAAAATCAAGCTAAAGTCCGCAGCCTATGCGCCAGTTTTTAAAGACGAGGTAATAAAAAAACTTGATGAAGTAGGTAAAACAATTTTAGTCCCATCTGATTTTTTAAGCAATTTCTCCGAAGCTGAAGGCATGACCTTTACGTATTCTAGACCTATAGAATTTACCTGTGTTGATCTTGGGATAAAAGAAATCCAGATCAATGCCAAAACTCCAAGCGGAGAAACTTGGGTCAAAATAGTCAAAGTAATTATTCTTGATGAAATAAAACCGATTCTAGTCGCCCAAAACAGAACAATAGTTATTGACACTTCGAAGGGAGCAGTGGAAATCAACCCAGAAACTCTAATAAAAACTATCTCTGATAATTGCGGAATCAAGGAATTTGGATTGAATAAGAATTCCATTAATTGTGAGGATATTGGTAAGACGGTAGTTATTGAGGTTACTGCGATCGATTTTTCGGGTAATTCGACTAAATCAATTGCTCAGATCAGTGTATCGAGTGTGAATTCCAGACCTGTGACAATTATTGGGAATACTAAATATTGCAAGGGATCGAGTACTATTCTAACACTAAATTCTACTGCTCCTTTTGAAGTAGTGAAATGGCGAAGAAACGGTGCGGAGCTCATTGGAGATCTTACCAAAACGCTTGTGGTTAAAGAACCTGGAGCTTATGAAGCATTGGTGCGCTATCAAGGGGCATGCTTATCGGAAACTGTCAAGGTAGAGGTTAGCGAGAATGCACTTCCAACAGATGAAATAAGTAAAGATGGCAAACTTCTAATCGCTCCGACCGCTAGCAGCTATCAATGGTATCGAAATGGAGAAAGAATCTCAGATGCCATTAATAAAACATATCAAGCCACACAAGAGGGAGAATATACTGTGGAAATCACTAATGCTGCTGGCTGTGCTGCTAAGTTGAATAGCGTGACTTTCACTGCATCTGACTTTGATGAGACTACTTTTCCACCAATTAAGTCAAGTGTTATTCTCGAATTGAATCAAGAAG
>JBLGAM010000143.1:0-7980 GCA_047612305.1 Planctomycetota bacterium
GAAGGAGTAAAAGTCACACTGATTAACTCCAATCCGGCGACGATCATGACGGACCCAGTGACAGCGGATAATGTGTATTTACTTCCTCTGGAAAAGAAATCAATTATTAAAATCTTGACCGATCATCCAGATATCGATTCAGTACTTCCTACTATGGGAGGTCAGACTGCTTTGAATCTTGCGATCGATTGTGATAAAGCTGGAATTTGGAAAAAATTCAATACCCAAATGATTGGTGTGGATATCGAGGCGATTGATACCGCTGAGAATCGCGAGAAATTCAAGGCGCTGATGGAAAAAATCGGCGTGGGCGTTTGTAAAGGAGCAACTGCTACTTCTTTCCTTCAGGGTAAAGAAATAGCACAAGAAATAGGGTTCCCTTTAATCATCAGAGCATCTTATACCCTTGGTGGGGCAGGTGGAGCTTTTGTAGAAAAAGAAGAGGATTTTGAACATTATTTGGTTGCAGGATTACAAGCTTCTCCAGTACATGAAGTGCTTATCGAGCAAAGTATCATGGGTTGGAAAGAGTATGAGCTTGAAGTGATGCGTGATAACATCGGTAACATGATCGTGATCTGTTCTATTGAGAACTTTGATCCGATGGGTGTGCATACCGGCGACTCGATCACAGTTGCTCCAGCGATGACTTTGCCGGATACTACTTATCAGCGAATGCGAAATTATGCTATTACGATGATGAATAGCATTGGAACTTTCGCAGGTGGATGTAACGTGCAATTTGCCGTAAGCCATGATAACTCTGAAATTATTGGAATCGAAATTAACCCGCGGGTTTCTAGATCTTCTGCATTGGCTTCAAAAGCAACAGGGTATCCAATTGCAAAAGTAGCAGCTAAGCTCGCATTAGGCTATAATTTGGATGAGTTGAAAAACTCAATTACTGGTACTACTTCTGCATTTTTCGAGCCTTCGATTGACTATGTGATCGTAAAGATCCCACGTTGGAATTTTGACAAATTCAAAGGCTCTGACAGAAGACTTGGACTATCTATGAAATCGGTAGGTGAGGTGATGGGAATTGGTCGAAATTTCCAAGAAGCCCTTCAAAAAGCATGTCAATCCCTTGAAATCAAACGAAATGGTTTAGGTGCAGATGGCAAAGAATTGAAGGATCAAGATAAAATTCTTTATTCTTTGGCTAATCCAAGTTGGAATAGATTATTTCATGTTTATGATGCATTCAAACTTGGGATTTCTTTCCGAACGATTCATGACCTCACTCAAATCGATAAATGGTTCCTAAAGCAAATTGAAGAATTGATTCATTTGGAAAGGGAAATTGAAAAACACGGTATTGATTCAATTTCAGCCGAACTTATGGAGCTTGCCAAGAAAAAAGGTTACGCAGATCGTCAGATTGCTCATTTATTAGATTGCTTGGAAAGCGAAGTCTTCGACAAGCGCTACCAGGAAATGGGAATCAAGCGAGTTTATAAATTGGTAGATACCTGCGCGGCAGAATTTGAGGCGCAGACTCCTTACTACTATTCCACTTTTGGAGAAGAAAATGAGTCGATCCGATCAGACCGTAAAAAAGTAGTCGTCTTGGGTTCAGGACCAAACCGGGTGGGTCAAGGAATCGAATTTGATTATTCTTGCGTTCATGGGGTTTTGGCTGCGAAAGAATGTGGCTATGAAACTATCATGATCAACTGTAACCCAGAGACGGTTTCTACCGACTTTGATATTGCAGATAAACTTTATTTCGAACCTGTATTCTGGGAACATATATACGAGATCATTTTGCATGAGAATCCACTTGGTGTCATAGTACAGTTAGGTGGTCAGACTGCATTGAAATTGGCTGAAAAGCTTGAGAAATACGGAATCAAAATTATCGGAACTAGTTTCGAGGCCCTGGACTTAGCAGAGGATCGCGGTAGATTCTCTTCATTATTGAAAGAGTTGGAAGTGCCCTATCCTGAATTTGGTACGATTCATAATACAGATGAAGCATTGGAGCTTTGCAAGACGATTGGGTTCCCACTTTTGGTTAGACCTTCCTACGTATTGGGTGGTCAGGGGATGAAGATTGTGATCAATGAAAAAGAATTGGAGCAACACGTAGTGAACGTGCTGCATGATATTCCAAATAATGAGATACTTTTAGATCATTTCCTCGAGGGAGCGATTGAGGCGGAAGCAGATGCTATTTGCGATGGGGAAAATGTTTACATCATTGGAATCATGCAGCACATCGAGCCGGCGGGAATCCACTCCGGAGATTCGTATGCGGTGCTGCCTCCTTATAATTTGGGGGACTTGGTGATTCGCCAAATTGAAACTTACACTCACAAAATCGCCTTAGCATTACGGACAGTTGGATTGATCAATATCCAGTTTGCCATTAAAAATGATAAGGTCTATATTATAGAGGCGAATCCTAGAGCTTCTAGAACGGTACCATTTATTTGCAAGGCTTACCGGGAACCTTATGTCAACTACGCCGTAAAGGTGATGTTGGGTGAGAAAAAAGTGACTGACTTTGAATTCAAACCTTATAAGAAGGGTTACGCTATCAAAGAACCTATTTTCTCCTTCCACAAATTTCCTAATGTAAATAAGGAGTTGGGACCAGAAATGAAATCAACAGGAGAAGCAATCTATTTCATCGATGATCTGATGGATGATTACTTCCTGAAAATTTACGCGGAGCGAAACCTCTATTTGAGTAGATAATCTGAAAAGCTAAAATTTAAATAACCTTGTTAAAGTTTTTAATAATATTTCTAGGAGTGGGTTGGCTTTTGGGCCAACTCATTCGCTATTTCTTGCGGTCCAAACTGATGAAATTTGCAAAGCATGTAAGCGAGACTCAAAAAGAGCAAATGCGTGCTAATCAGCAAAATGCAAGAAATAAGGACGATGTTAATGTGGATTTTATTCCAAAAGAACATCAGCAAAAGCGCTCTAAAGATATTGAAGGTGGCGAGTATGTAGATTATGAAGAAGTGAAAGAGTAAATCCTTCACTTTTCAACGTTTTAAGACCACCAAGGTAAAAAAGGTTTCGCTAAGGAAAACAAAGTGAATATTTAATAGCAATCCGGTTCAAGTCTTCGGACTTGGAGCTTTTTTCATTGAATAGTAGTGCGGGCCAATTCGAAAAACACCTGAAATGTTATGAAAGACATTTTTAAATAATTATGTGGAGGTCCCACCCGAATAAAAGTCTTCCAACAAAAAAACAGGAATGAGTATATACGAGCAGATAAAATTCCGAGCGTTTTTTATTTTTCTAGTTAGACTTAGTGTCTTTACAATTGAAAATAGTAATAGGAGCTCCTATTTTTAATCAGTAATTTCCACCCATTAAAATAAATTTGGGAAAACAAGCTAGTCAAAGTGACCAGATTAGGATTCCATAGGCTAGCCCAACTAGTTCACATTTGATCTCACTGGAAAACAATATATAAATTGATTATTTGTCTTAATAATAAATAAGTGTGTTGAAAACATACACGAGATTTCTATTAGTTTTGGAATATGAATTTCCAATCTGAGCTGTTTGCAGCTTGGATGCTCATTCAGATTATTAAAATTTTGTTTTAATAACCATAATTTGTTTTCTCAAAACCCGAGAATGAAAGATTCTTATTACCCAATACTCCTCACGATCGACAAAAAATATTTGGCTCCGGCTACAGTGACGATTTTTTCTTTGATTGATAATAATCCCAAACTAGTTTTTAAAATCTATCTTATTTCTGAAGGGTCCGATCCGCAGTGGTTGATTCCTCTCAAGGAAATGGTAGAAAGTAAAGGTTCTGAAGCTGTGGTAAAGTGTGTCTCTAAAGCTTATTTTGAGAATATTAAAATCAATTTACACTTCTCAATTGCAACTTATTTTAGGCTTTTAGCAGCTGACCTCATTGATGAAGAAAAGTTACTTTATCTGGATTCAGATATTTTAGTTTTAGGAGATATTGCTCCACTTTGGGATTTAGACATGGATAGATATCCTTTGGCAGCAGTGATGGATTTGATTGTTAGAGATTTTCACCGATTGGATCTAGTAGAAAGCCAAGGGTACTTTAATTCTGGAGTAATGATGATGAATCTTAAAGTGTGGAGGGAATTAGATTTAGGGGAAAAAGTGCTTTCCTACATCTTCTCTAATCCGAAAAATATAATTTATGCGGACCAATGTGGGCTTAATGGATTCCTTAAGGGAAATTGGTTAAGGCTTGAGCTAAAGTGGAATTTGCAGTCGCCATTTTTTGACAAACAATACAAAAATCTATTTTCAATTTGGAGTAAGGAATTTAACTTACCAGTTTCAACTCAAAATCCAACTATCGTTCATTTCTCAGGCAATCAAAAACCTTGGAACTTTAGAAGTCAGCATCCTTATAAGAGATTATATTGGAAGTATTTAAATTCAACGCCATTTGCAAGAAGATTTTCTGAGGATTTAAAAATATCTAACCTTCTGAAGATGTTGATGCCTATTGGACTTAAGAAGTATTATTGGAGATACCTCAATTCTAAAATCTAACCTGATTGAAACAACTTAAAATTCATTTTGACAGCCAAATTTTTAGGCTTCAGAAATACGGAGGCATCTCTAGGTATTTTACTCGCTTGGTTAAAGGTCTTCAAGATTTAGGGCAAGAACCAAGAGTATTAGGCGGGGTTTATAGAAATTCCTATTTAAGTGAATTGGACAAGGAATTAGTTCGCGGGTTTAGTTTAAAAAATTACCCAAAGAAAGGGCTTAGAGCCTTATTCAACGCAAGTGATTTCTATAATAACTCATTCCAACTTTTGAAAAAACCTGATATTGTCCACGAAACTTATTTTGAGTTTAGACCAATTTTAAAGGGTAAACCTAAAGCAAGGGTAATCACCAATTATGACGCATTAAATGAAAAATTTCCTACCTTTTTTCCTTCAAATCAACTGAAAACTAAAGAGAAGCAGGCTTCATTTGACCGCTCAGATCTTATTTTTAGTATATCTCATCAAACCAAAAGGGATATGCTTGAGCTATTTAACGTAAATGAAGAAAAAATAAAAGTCGTTTATCTCGCTTCTGATCCTCCAATTCCGAATGATCAAATAGAATATCCAATAGGTATAGTGAAGCCTTTTTTCTTATTTGTTGGCGTTCGAATGGCACACAAAAATTTTGATGGATTTATCAAGGCTTTTTCAGCTTCTCCCTGGCTCATGATGGAATTTGACATAGTTTCCATAGGGCATTTCGGCTTTTCAAAAAAGGAAAATGAAGAATTTAAAAGGTTAGGATTTAAAGTAAATCAAATCCGTCATTTCCAAGCAGAAGACCGGCTTTTAGCAGGATATTATTCTAGTGCCTTGGCTTTGGTCTATCCTTCCATTTATGAAGGGTTTGGAATCCCTCCTCTTGAGGCAATGACATATGGTTGTCCTGTTATTTGTACCAATTCTTCCAGTCTTCCTGAAGTTGTTGGAGAGGCAGCCGAATCTTTTGATCCTTTTGATCAGGATGAATTTAAAGCAGCTCTTGAAAGGGTTGCCTTTGATGCAACACTGAGGGGAGAGTTGATTAGCAAGGGAAGGGATCAGGTAAAAAAATTTTCCTGGGAGAAGATGGCTCAGGATCATCTTTATTGGTATCAAAAACTTGCTTAAAGTATGTCAAAAAAGGCTTTAATCATTGGCATTTCAGGGCAAGATGGTTCCTATCTCGCTAAATTCCTCCTCAAAAAGGACTACGAGGTTTGGGGAAGTTCCAGAGACTCCTTAGGAAACTCTTTCAAAAACCTTAACAAATTAGCTATCATAGCTGAGTTGAAACTGATTTCGATAGTTGTAGAAGATTTTAGGTCGGTCTTGGTGGGGATTAAGAAAGCTAAACCCGATGAAATTTACTTTTTGGCAGGACAATCTTCAGTAGGGCTTTCATTTGAGCAGCCCGTAGAAACAATCCAAAGTATCCTAATCGGGATTTTGAATGTTCTTGAAGCAGTAAAGATGGTAGATCACCCAGTTAGAGTTTATCATGCTGGATCTAGTGAGGTTTTTGGCGATACTTTAGGGAGTCCCGCTACAGAATTAACCCCATTTAGACCCAGAAGTCCATATGGTTTAGCTAAAGCTTCAGCATTTTGGTCAGTGGATAATTACCGTGAAGCATACAATCTTTATGCTTGCACAGGCTTGTTATTCAATCATGAATCTCCACTTCGCCCTGAAAGGTTTGTAAGTCAAAAAATAATTCAGGCTGCAAAACGGATAGCAAAGGGGTCAACTGAAAAGTTGGTACTAGGAAGAATTGATATCAGTCGAGATTGGGGTTGGGCACCAGAGTACGTTGAAGCGATGTGGTTAATGCTCCAACAGGATCAACCAGATGATTTTATTATTGCAACTGGGGACAGTGCTACGCTAGAAGAGTTTGTGGATTACACTTTCTGTTCTCTTGGATTAAAAATGGCAGATCATTTGGAGCAAAGTGCTGAACTTATTCGGCCAACTGAGCTGAGTAAAAGTATTGCAGATTCATCCAAAGCTTTTAAAAAATTGGGATGGAAACCCAAAAAGGGTTGGAAACAAGTAATAGATGGAATGTTAAATCACTAGCTTTTACTTGGATTTTTATCCTTTTGCTAGATAGCTACTTTTAAGTTTTCTGATTATCCGCAATGATGCCAGTGACCTCTTCTTCTTTGGCTTTTTGGCTGGAAGACCGATGACGGTTGACGGAAGTACCAGCATTGCCATTGTTTACCATATACTAAGTCGCTTTTTATCTTTTACTGGTGCAATTGCGGATATACATATTAAGTTTTTAGAGACTTGGATAAACAAATTAATATTGATGATTTTTTTGTTCAGGATGGAGCTTATTCTTTTTTGTATACCCAGACTGATCCAAAGAGATCAATTTTGTTTCCAAATCTTTCATCAACGGCTTTTATAACCCCTGGATGTAGATCTCCATAGTCGTGCCCTGAAATTATTTTACAATTTACTTTTAAAGCCCAATCAATGTCTCTAAGAACTGATTGATAATCGTGGCCGGCATCTATAAAAACCATGCTTACCTCAATATTCTTATTTTGTTCATAAAAGTCTTCTACATCGCCTTCATATAGAGTTACATTAAGATGGTCAAGAGCATATCGTAAAGTTCTTTTTAAGAAAAGTTGATGCGCTTCCTTAGGTAAACTAAAAGGATTCCACTGATAATTTTCCACTGCTATTAAACTTTTTTCTTGCGACTTTAAACTAACGATTAAATTAGTAGTATGTCCGAAAAGAGTACCGATTTCTACGATTGATCCCTTTGTCAAATTGGCTAGTTCAACAGCTTTTGATATTCCTTTTTCATCTTCTTCAGTTATAGAACCAAATGAAGTTTTGTCTGAATGCTCTTTAAAGAAGAAATAGCTTTGAATTAATCTTCTTATCTCGAATTGATTTTCTAGCACTTTTTTTAGTTTGCTCAGTTTTTTTACCATAGAATATTTATAATCTGTTATTTCCAGATTTGCACAAGGTGTAATTATCTAAAACTCGTTCAGTTAGATGAATACATTTCCTCTAATGAGAGACTGGGTACTTTTGGAAAGATGTTTTTCTGAATTTTTTCGATAGGATAATGATCTCTTTTGATTTTGTTTTGAAATCTATAAGTCAATTTTAAAACGGTCCCCTATTTATAGGGGGCTTTAAGGTAGTAATACTTGACTAGTTGTCAGTTATACCATACTTTTTATTTTCGTTGTGACTAACTTGGCATTCTTTTACTTTCCCCCTAAGTGCTTTTCTCTTTGCAGTATTTATGCTTTCGCTTTATTAAGCAGAAAATGGCACTTATTTCTTGAAGATGCCAATTTGGGAAGGATTGCATTTCAGACGGACTGAAAAACTCTGGATAGACCGGATTCTATTGAGCTAATAATTGCATTAAGCATTCCCGGTTTCATACAATAATATTTAAAAATGGTAAGTCTATTAAAAATTCATT
>JBLGAM010000144.1:0-7897 GCA_047612305.1 Planctomycetota bacterium
CTCATAAAATGCTTTGATCCTTCTGGTAGGAATCTGCTCGATATCTCCACCGATCGAACCCTCTGAGAAAAACATTGGCATCCAAGGCTCATAGTGCGTGATGACCTGCGGATTTACTTCAGGGTGTGTTTCCAAATAGTAATTTACCCCATCGGCAAAAGCCTGACAGAGTGATTTCAGCCAATCTGGAGATTTTTCATACGCCACTTCAGCTTCGGCTTCTGTCATGTAGAGATTGGCACGAAGATCGGAATAGATCGCTTCCTCGCCCTCAAGCTCGGCTAGCCTTCCTGTAGCCCAAATGTAGTTTCGCTCTACTCTTCTGAAATCATCCTCGCATTGCGCATAGAGTAATCCGAAAACCACATCGGCATCAGTTTTCCCGTAAATATGCGGCACACCAAAATCATCTCGGATGATCTCCACTTGCTCTGCTTTGGTTTCCAAATCAGATTTGGGTTCAGTTTTTTTGCAGGAAAAAATAATACTGGCTATAAAAATCAGGAGTAGAGATTTCTTCATCATTGTTTTTTTTGCTTTGAAAGTTTGAAAGTAAGTGAATCTGGCTGAGTGCGCAAAAGGAATTTTTAACGGTGGGAATCGTAGTGATGTACGGGGAATTTTTGCTGGAACTTAGTTAATGCTGCTTCAGAAATACTTTGACTCAATTCATATCCGGCTAGTATTTTTTCTAGTTGAGCTACTGAACTTGCCCCAATCACTAGTGAAGCGACCACTGACTTTGCAAGACCAAACCGAATCAATATAGCCTCTGGAGAAAAGTCTTGAGCATTTGTGAAAGTTTGAAAATCTTTAACTTTGATGGTATCAAAATTTAAAAACGGTTTGGCTGCTTTGTCAATAAGTAATCCTTTGACAAAAGCACCACGAACCAAAACCTTAGAAGAAGTATTTCTTATTTCTGGAAAAGCGGTTTCCTCCGGTCTTCTATCCAGCGGATTGTACTGCATCATCACTGTGGCCGGCTTACTTTTGGACAAGACTTCCCTGATCACATTGGGTCGAATGGAGGATATACCAAAGGCACGAATCTTTCCTTGATCTTTTAAAATCTCAAAAGCCTCTAAAGGCTCATCCCAAGGATCCTCGATAGTCCCACCATGAAGTTGATAGAGGTCAATATAATCCGTTTGCAGACGCGAAAGGCTTTGTTCTACCGCCTTGATAATGTAGTTTTTTCTTGGATTCCAGTCCCATCCAGAACCATCCTTTCGCCATTCATTTCCAACTTTGGTGGCAAGAACTAGTTGACTTCGGACACCTTTAATCGCTTGTCCAACAGCTTTTTCATTCCATCCCTCATCATACAAATCAGCTGTATCTAAAAAATTAATTCCTCCGGAAATAGCCGCTTCAATCACAAGCTTTGAGTTAGCATTTTCAGGTCTTAAGGACATACATCCCAGTCCTATCTCGCTGAGTTTAATTTGAGATTGTGTGAGTAGTCGATATTTCATTCAAACAAAATCCAGATTTTCTGCTTCTTATCAAAAATTACAATGGGTAACCTAGATTTAAATTTTTAATAATCTATTAAATCAATGCCAATCGTACTTTAATCCTTATTTTTGAGGGCTTAAACCTATTAAAATGAAAAGAATTGCAGTTTTTACTTCAGGAGGAGATAGTCCGGGGATGAATGCCTGCGTACGTGCAGTAGTGCGGACGGCCATATTTAAAGACCTTGAAGTCTATGGTATTTACCGTGGATATGAAGGAATGATTGAAGGTGAAATCAAAAAAATGCATTCTTATTCGGTCAGTAATATTATACAGCGTGGCGGTACAATTCTTAAATCTGCACGATCTGAAAGGTTCCGCACTACTGAGGGAAGAAAGAAGGCTTATGAGAATCTAAAGCAATTTGGAATTGAAGGCATCGTAGCCATTGGAGGTGATGGGACTTTTACAGGTGCAAAAGTATTTTTCGAAGAATTTGGTATTCCTACAGTGGGATGTCCTGGTACAATCGATAACGACTTGTATGGAACCGACTACACTATTGGCTTTGATACTGCTGTAAATACTGCGCTGGAAGCAATCGATAAGATCCGCGATACTGCTGCGGCTCATGATCGCATCTTCTTTGTCGAAGTAATGGGTAGAGACTCGGGATTTATTGCTGTAGAGTGCGGAATCGGCGGCGGGGCTGAATTTGTGATGGTACCAGAGACTAAAACAGACATAGACTTAATCGTCAAATCCCTAAAAAATCTAAGGAAAACCAAATCATCAAGCATTATCGTAGTCGCCGAGGGAGACGATGAAGGCAATGCGGAAGTGATAATGCAGAAAGTAAAAGAAAAAATAAAAGATAAAAATAAAGAGTTCAAGGTAACGACACTCGGACATATACAAAGAGGTGGAAGTCCGACAGCTCGTGATCGTGTATTAGCTAGTCGATGTGGAATGTCGGCCGTGGAAGGCTTACTTTTAGGTCATCAATTTCATATGGCAGGCATAGTCAATCAGGAGGTCTGCTTTACTCCTTTTGCTGACTGTATCGGCATACCCAAGTCAATTCACCCTGATCACCTCAAACTGATAGATATTTTAAGTATTTGATATGGGATTCATTCCAATATTCTTGACCATGGGAAGTGCAATTATTCTGTTCTTCCTAACAGTAAAAAACACGCTTCAGCGGAAAATCAATCTCCAAAAAGAGTTACTCTTTAAACTCAAAGAACTCAATCCTGAGCTAGGTTCTATCTTGGGTAAAAAACAAAGTCCTGAAGAATTGATTGCTGTCCTCAAAGAGGAAAAGCTGAAAAAAGATCTCGCAATTGAGGCCATGGGACTTGTGAAAGAAATGAAAATCAATCGTCACCAGTACAATCAACTAATCGCAAAAGCACCTTATAATTGGGTAGCAAAGTTGGCAAATTTTCAACCTATCTGATCCTTGAGATAAGTCAAGATATCGGCTTCATTTTCAGGGTTAAACCATCGAATGTCGGCATCTCTTTTAAACCAAGTTAATTGCCTTTTAGCGTAGCGTCTCGAATTTCGTTTGAGCAGGCGAATAACTTCCTCCCGATCATATTTTCCTTCTAAGAAATTAAAGATCTCTGTATAGCCAAGCGTCTGGAGCGCATTCAAATGTCGTTTGGAAAAAAGTGCATCAGCTTCATCGAATAGTCCCGCTTCTATCATAGCATCCATTCGCCTTTCTATCCGGGCATAGAGTTCTTCCCTAGGTCGCTCCAATCCGATCTTGATTACCTCAAAGGGTCTGTTTATTTTTTGTTTTACTCGGAAATCACTGAAGGGCTTGCCTGTGCCTCGATATACTTCTAGCGCACGCATCAATCGTTGTGGGTTTTGCTGATCCACCAATTTAAAATATTCTGGATCACAATTTTTGACCTCCTCCTGCAAAAATGTAAGTCCTTTTAATTCGTATTCAGCTATGATTTCCCGACGAATTTGAGGATCAAGCTCTTGCATTTCATCCAGTCCATCCGTAACCGCAGCCGCAAATAAGCCTGAACCTCCGGTCATTATCACTACTCGATTTTGAGCGAAAAGCTTTTCTAATAGCTCAATTGCATCCTTTTCAAATTGTTTGACGTCATAATCTTCTTCGATAGATCGAGAGTTGATGAAATAATGGGGAGCTGAAGCTAATTCCATAGGACTTGGTTTTGCTGTTCCCAAATCCATCTCTCGGTAGAACTGTCTGCTATCGCAGGAAACAATACCCGCCTGGTAGCGGTTAGCTAAATTTAAACAAAAGGAAGTTTTACCTACCGCTGTAGGTCCTACGATGAGGATCAAAAACTTTTGCGTTCCCAAGGATTTTTTATCTAATTTATATCTTCAAAAGATAAAAGTAAAGAAATGAAAAGCAAAAAGGTTTTGATTGTGGAGGACAATGATTTTAACCGAAAGCTATTCGAAAATCTAATAGGTCAATTATACAACTTCCAAAGTGCCGTCAACGGGCTCGAAGCCATTGATTATTTGACCAAAGAGCATTTTGATCTGATTCTAATGGATATTCAAATGCCTAAGATGGATGGAATATCTGCTTTGGAAAAAATCCAACATAGCGAGTTAACAACAAGTCCTGTTATTGCTGTTACAGCATTTTCCGAAGAAATTGATCGTATCAGTTTTTTGAAAATGGGCTTTTCTGATTTTATCACCAAACCGATCAGGCCAAAAGAATTTTTCGAATCCATCGCATCCCACCTCAATAGAAGTAAAAAGAACAGTGATAACTTAGAACAAGCTTCTCTTAATGCAACTATACTGGATAAATCTATAATTTTCCAGCTGATGAAATATAATTCTCCAGAGACAATTAAAGCTGTCATTAGAGACTTCCTACTAGACACTTCTAGCTTATTGAAAAAGCTTGAAATTGCACTAGAAGAAAAAAATGAGCAAGATTTACTAGAAAATCTTCATACCTTAAAAGGCAATTCTGGTACTTTAGGTGCCAATTCGATTTACCTAATTGCCAAAGAAACTGATACTTTTGCAAGAGCTGATAATTGGGCTCTTGTTGAAGAGGGAATTGCAAAATTAAATTGCGAAAAATCAATTTTTGAAACCTACATCACAAAAAAATTTATTTCTGAATTATGAGTAAAGAAAAAAAAATATTGGTTGGCGAAGACAGCTCCATCATCATCAACTTGACCAAGAGCGTGTTGGCGTTTGAAAACTATTCAATGAAAGCCGCTCGAAATGGTAAGCAAGTACTGGAACTTCTTAATAAAGAGGATTTTGACTTGATTCTGATGGATTTAAACATGCCTGTTTTGAATGGGGTAGAATGTACTAAAATGATCCGAGCGATGGCTGATCCTGTTAAATCTAAACTTCCAATTATTGCTATTTCTGGAAACATCAATAATTATACAATGGATGAATTCCGGAAAATTGGTTTTGATGAATTCATCCAAAAACCCCTTGATTTTGACAAGTTGCTTGCCACTGTCAAGAAACACCTCAACTAATACATGACTATAAAATACACTAAACATTTCCTTGATAAACTTGAAAACCTTTTTACCGAAACAGATTTCATGCTTCGGTACGAAAAGGGGAACTTCAAATCAGGGTATTGTGTATTGAATGAAAGTAAAATCGTGATAGTGAACAAATATTTTCCATTAGAAGGGAAAATAAATGCGTTGGTCTACATCTTGATTGAGTTAAATTTTAACCCGAAGGATTTCATGAATAAGTCTAATCAAGATTTTTTGACAGAAATTCGGCAAACCCACCTTAAATTTTGAAAGTCACCTTACTCGGCACAGGCACTTCTCAGGGCGTACCCGTGATTGGTTGCGATTGCGAAGTCTGTACTTCTCTGGATTTTAGAGACAAGCGATTCCGCGCCTCCATTCATATTGAAGTAGAGGGATTAAGTCTAGTCGTAGATACAGGACCTGACTTCCGAATGCAAATGCTTCGAGCGGGTATCAAAAAACTAGATGCTGTCTTGATGACTCATGAGCACAAAGATCATACTGCCGGACTAGATGATATTCGACCATTTAACTTTCTTCAGAAAAAAGACATGCCTGTTTTTGGTAAGTCGAATGTTCTTGAACAAATCAAGCGAGAATTTGCATACATCTTCTCTGGCAATCGCTACCCTGGAATCCCTCAAGTGGAAGCGGTGGAAATAGACGATTCTGGATTTGTTATAGAAGGAGTTCAAATCACTCCTATCCCTGTGATGCATTACAAGCTACCAGTACTTGGATTCCGGATCAAAGACTTCACTTACATCACGGATGCAAAATATATCTCTGAGGAGTCACTTGCTTTGATCGAAGGCACTGATACATTAATCTTGAATGCGTTACAAAAAGAAGCACATATTTCCCACTTCACCTTAGCAGAAGCTGTAGAAATGGCGAAAAAGATCGGAGCTCGAAAAACCTATTTCACCCATATTTCCCACCGGCTCGGTATCCACTCAAAAGTAGAAAGTGAGCTTCCAGAAGGAATTGCACTTGGCTATGATAATCAGGTAATCATTTTGCCCTGATGCATCTGAATTACCATTTTCTTCGGTACCTCTGCCCTGCATTAAAATCAATGTTTCAGGGAAAGGAAATTTCCGCCTGTTTTTCCCAAACTAAAAATGAGATAATTTTAGAGGCTGTGGGTATAAATGAAACCAAGTTCCTCAAAGCACAATTAAACCCACCACAGTTATTCTTATCCTTTCCAGATGATTTCAAGCGTGCCAAGCAGCATAGCGTGAATTATTTTAAAGAACTGATCGGAGATCGAATTACCGATTGCCAAGTGCTCCCTTTTGAACGAGCGTTCTATTTCAAAATGAACTCTGGAAGGCTACTACTTTTCAAACTTCATGGAAACCGAAGCAATATTTTGCTCTATGAAACTGACTCCTTAATTCCTTCCAAAGTATTTCGGAATGAGCTGATTGAGGACAAAACACTTGATTGGACTACATTGGGAAAAGAGCTAGACCTCAGTCTTGAGGAGTTTGAGCGATTGGATGGCAATGCTTCCCAATTCCTCCCAACACTTGGCATTAAGCCCAGAAATTGGCTTAAATCAAATGGATACCTCGAAGTAAAGTTAGCTCAAAAGTGGGCATTAATGGTGGAGCTACTGGATTGTCTGGAAAGCCCATTATTTACTATAGCTTCGGAAAATGGCGAAGTCTATCTGAGCCTACTGCCTGAAGCTAATCCAATCAGCAGTTTTTCCAATCCAATTCAAGCAGCCAATGAGTTGTATTACTTGGCTTTTGTCAAGGGAAATTTTGATCGAGAGAAATCTGCCCTTCTGAAGAAGTATCTCGATCAATTGAAGCGCCTTCACTCCTATCTCGATAAATCAAGCAACAAGCTGGAGGAACTTCAAGAAGCCGCTCCTCCATCAGAGCTTGCGGATGTGATCATGGCTAATCTTCATCAATTTCAACATGGAATAAATGAGCTGGAATTACTCAATTTCTATTCTGGAAAATCTGTGAATGTCCAGCTAAAACCTAATCAAAAACCCCAAGATCTCGCTGCCTCGCTCTATCGAAAGAGTAAGAACAGAAAGCTGGAATGGGATCAATTAGCTAAAAATATTTCTTTGAAGAAAACACAAGCCGAACAACTGGAACATAAAACCCAAGAGTTAGAAGAGGTAAATGACTTTAGAGGGTTAAAGTTATTTAAGAAGGGGAATGGTGAAGACAAAGTTTTACAAAAAGAGGCTGAAGTCCTTCCGTTTAAGGTATTTGAGTTTGAGGGTTACACCATTTGGGTAGGCAAATCTGCAGCAGCAAACGATGAGATGCTTCGCAATTATTCCAAAAAAGAAGACCTTTGGCTTCATGCAAGGATGGTAGCTGGCTCTCACGTGCTCATCAAAAAAAGCATCACACAGATTGTCCCCGAGCAAGTATTAGAGACTGCGGCAATGCTAGCTGCTTACTACTCCAAAAATAAATCCGACTCCTTAGCACCGGTGATATATACTCCAGCAAAGTTTGTCAGAAAAGTGAAGGGATCCCCTCCGGGATCTGTAGTCGTCGAGAAAGAAAAAGTAATCCTAGTAAAACCATCTAGTCCAGAAGAGATTTTTGGAAAAGGAAATTAGTATCGGGGATAGCTCTGAGGTGGAACTGGCGCACCGAGACTGATTTTTTTAAACCCTTTGACCAAAATAAAAGTGCCGGCAATTCCGGTGGCTCCCCCGACATAAAGTAACGTCTTGCCCAGCTGAGGCTCAGTACCCAAGAGCTGTCCGCCAATTATTGTAACCTTGTAACCTATCGTAGCCACCAAAATCCCCGTTTTCAATTGCTGCTGGGATTGATGCAGGTTCAATTTGATCTCGTACACATCTTGCTCTAATTCGATCACCGCTCGCTTAAGAAAGT
>JBLGAM010000145.1:0-7889 GCA_047612305.1 Planctomycetota bacterium
CTTGATCTCCTCCTTGCCCATGACATGGAATGCATACGCCTCCTGTCCTTTCCAGTTTTTGACATATTGGTAATAATCTTCGACTGGAGAAGTAAATCGATCCAAATTCAACTGATAGGTATGCACTTCACGAAAAGCAGCTGGTATCTCTTCCCCGCTTTTTTCGGCACAGGAAAACAAGCCCAAGATAAATACAGTGATAAAAGTAAATCGCATATTATTCATATCTAGTTTAGTTTAAATAACAGGGGTGCTGCCAGAACAACTTCTAAACAGCACCCACTGAAAATCAAAGCATCATTTGTCTGGCTTTACCTCTACCACAGGTAAGCAATTATAAATGCCACTTTGTTCACAATAATAGTCTCCGCTCCAGGTTTCTCCAGAGGATTGAGCTTGGGCGACAGGCGCTAATGTGAAAACGCACAACATGGTTACTGTCAAAACAGATAACGAGGTTACTAAAATTTTCTTTTTCATAATTTTATTCATTATTAAACGAAACCTCTATTGCACTCGCCAGGCGGGTCCATGTCCTCAAAAACTCTAAACTACCGGTCGCCTTAAATTTTCGTTGATAATGTACCCCCCTCTTACTATAAATGCAAACTAAGAGTAATTTATTTTACCTATTTTTTTTGAAAAATTTATTTTTTTTAGTTTTATCCGTTTTTAATTGATTTTCAGAGACTTAAAAAACGCTTAAATTAAGTCAACAAGTAGGCTTCGGTCTTCCCAAGTCCAACTAAGAGCCATCTCATCGTCACACTTTCAAACCTTACCGGCAGATAAACCGGTCTTAGCCGGAGACTCGGATCTTCTCTCTCTCTTTGAAATATTAAATCAGCTGATCCATCTCTTCCGGACTTGTGACTTCTATGTCCACTTCAACCAAACCGAAGGGGATCATTTCCAATTCCCCCACTACTCTTATGGTTTCTCCTCAGTACCTCTGAAGTTCAATTGGGCGCTGGGTGTATGTAGTATACCGGCCCTCTGCCGTAAAGCTGTCGGGATGTAATTAGAAATTAAAAAAAATCACCAATAGTCCACATCAATGAGACCTGTCATCCCTGAATAATTCCGGGCACTCGAATACAAATAATCTCCCTCCTTCTCCACTATTCCAGCTCTTAGGGGATTCTAGTGAGATTATCCCATGGAATGAAAATAATTCAAATCGCCGGAATTGCTCCCGACAGCTGGACGGAATCTAAAAGATAGAAAGACGTAGTTGCTCCCGACAATTGACGCGGACTACACCTAGCACCAACGCACCCCTACGCCTAAAAGTGAGTGCTTAATGCGATGGATTATAAACCAATCTTAGTGTTTTTATTAATTCAATCGCTGCGCCGCCGCGTCGTTGCGAGCAATAAATTTTACCTAATCACTTTCAGTATTTCCTCAAAAACAGCCGTAGGTGCAAGATTCTTTCCCACTGATTTAGAACTCACAAAAATTGGCTTGTCCAGATCGCTTTCTGGAATCCGTCCATGGGCTCCTTTGACTAATTTGGCATCGAGTGGGATGACATCCATCAGGTAACGGAACCCAAGCTTTTTCTTCAGAACTTTTGCTCCCACCGTCAGCAATGGAATCTTGATCGCAGGATCCAGAATCAATTCCACTGGATCATAGCCGGGTTTGCGATGGATATCCACGCAACGCGCATAATCAGGAGCTTTCGCATCATCCAGCCAGAAATAATAGGTGAACCAGGAGTTGGCATCTGCAACTGCGACCAATTCTCCGGCACGTTCATGCGCTAATCCATGGGCAACTTTGCCTTCTTCATCTAAAACCAATTGAATCCCTGGAATGGCTTTCAACAAGGCGGTCACCTCATCAACCAAACTCAAATCATTGACGTGAATATGAGCAACCTGATGATCGGCGATTGCAAAAACTTTGGAAGTACCAGCATCTAAGGTTTCCTTTCCCAATTCATCTTTTACTTCTATCCAGCCTTTTTCCCGGAAGATCCGATTGAGATGAATTGGATTAGTTACAGAGGTAATTCCGTATTCAGATAGCAATACTACCTCAGTTCCTTGATTTTCAAAATAAGTAATCAGGTCAGCACAAACAGCATCAATTTCCTTGAGCAGCGGCGCAATTTTTTCAAAATCAATCCCATACTTCTGCAGGCCGTAATCAAGATGCGGGAGGTAAATCAAGTTTAGGCTTGGCTTATACCATTCGTCAACCTTCTTGGACGCATTAGCAATCCATCGGGTAGATTCAATGTTGGCATTTGGCCCCCAAAATGAAAAAAGAGGAAAGGTGCCCAACTCCTTCTGCAATCTATCTCGAAGCTCCATGGGCTGAGAATGGCAGTCAGGCATTTTACGACCGTCTTGGAGATAGAGTGGTCTGGGAGTTACGGCAATATCCGCCGAGGAATACATATTGTACCACCAAAACATGTTGGCAACGGTAAAGCTTGGATCTTCCTTCCGAAGGACCTCCCAGATCTTTTCGGATTGAACCAAGTGATTGGATTGGCGCCAAAACTTGATCTCGCACTCGTCCCGAAAATACCAGCCATTGCCCACAATCCCGGTTTCACTTGGCATCTTGCCAGTAAGGTAAGTAGACTGAGCAGCGCAGGTAACAGCTGGAAGTACAGGTTCAACGATGGATTTTTTCCGTTTTTCAATCCAGCTTTTTAAAAACGGAGTGTGCTCCCCAATGACGCGAGAGGAAAGTGCAACAACATTAATCACTACCGTTTTTTTCATATCAGGACATATTTTTGATTACCCATCCCAGTTCTCTGCTGATCGATTCACCCAAACTCAACTTGGTGTCTTCTGGCAATACCTCCCAAGTGTAAGTTTCTACTTCCAGATGATTCGTAATTTCAGGATTGTTTGAAATTTGATTGAGTACAAGTTTTATTGCGGACTGAGTGGAAGATAAGGCTCCATAGTTTTCCAAGAAAACAGGGACATGGAAGTGAATACGCCATTCTTCATCTTCCGTCTCGGCTAATTTTTCGATCGCCTGCGGCAAATCTGAATAAGAAGTCAATTTTTGATTCGTACCTCTTCCTACCACTTGATGCAGATAGGTTGATTCTACAAAAGGTTGAAGTTTTTGGAGAATTTCAATTCGCTCGGCAACACTTTCAGGTATTGAAATTTTTAGAGCGGCTGAAATCTGAATCTTTCCGATTTGGATTCCTTGCGCAGAAAATTTCGCAAAAGTCTCCGCAGGATTCTCATATACAATTGCAAAATGGCATACATCATAGCAAACTTGAATATGTCTTTTGATTAATTTGGTGGCATCAGTAGCTGAAACACCCAATTGTTTCTGTATAACAGGAACCCCCTTGGGAAGCAACCAATCGGTATAAAGCCAGATCATTTCATCCGAGTTTTCAAGAATGCCATCTGGCTCAGGCTCTATATCCAGGTGCAAAAACTTCCCCGTCTCCTTTTCAATAGCGGCTAGCTCAACTACTACTTCCAATAAATTTTTGGTTGCCGTTTCCATTGCTTGGGTTAGCTCCGTCTCTGCCCTGAACCAATGTCGATACGAAATCGGGGATGTTGAAATCCCTCCGTCAATTCCCTCAGGAAGTAAATCTGCCAAAATCCGGAAAGAGCGAATGGTATAATTCTTTCGATCATCCGTAGTCCAATCAGGAAAATGAACCTTTTCCTTCACGACTTGCCGATGAAAATCTCCATAAGGAAATCCATTCAAGGTGAAAACGTAGGCATTTTCAGCTTTCAACCAAACTTGAAATTTTTTCAGTTCCTCTGGTTTTTCCAAAATCAAACTGGCCTCATTAGACAATCGAAGTCCGATTCCGAAAGCTCCAGAAACATCTAACTTATTTCGAACTTCGGGAATATAAAGCTTAAGATTTTCGAAGGTTGCGGCCCAACTTTCGCCTGGATGAATATTACTGCAATAGCTTAAATGGAAGTTGTCTAACCTCATTTCAATTTCTTATATTCTCAGCGTTATGCTGATTGTGAAAATCCAAGAGCATATTGACCGCTTCAAAAATAAGCTTAGGGTCCATTTCGTGTATTTCCACTCCTTTTCCCAGTGACTCTAAAAGCATAATTGTCAATTCTCCGCCCAGGTGTTCCTGAAATTCCTGAAGGCCTTTGACCAAATTAGCACCTTCCAATTCAGGCGCAAAAAGCTCAAATCCCAAGGTATGCATCAAGTTGAAAATTCGATCGAGATCGGCTTTGGAGATTCTTCCTTGGAGAAAAGAATAAGCAGAATCCAATGCAATTCCAATGGCAACAGCTTCGCCATGTCGAATTCTGAAATCACTCAAATGTTCTAATTTATGTGCCGCCCAGTGCCCAAAATCTAATGGTCTGGATGAACCAAACTCGAATGGATCTTTGCCTGCGATATGGTCCATATGCATCTGCGCTGATCTGATGATTTGGGTTTTCATAGGCTCCATTTCACGTTTTGCCATTGCTGTGGCATTTTCTTCGAGCCAAGTAAAAAAGCTCAGATCTTTTATCAAGGCAACTTTAATTGCTTCAGCAACACCAGCACGCCAATCCCGATCATCGAGGGTTTTGAGAAAATTGAAATCATTCAATACGGCCACGGCAGGAGTGAAAGTGCCCAAGTAATTCTTTTTCCCAAAGGCATTGATGCTGTTTTTAACGCCAACAGCAGAATCATTCTGAGAGAGAACGGTAGTAGGGATTCGAATCAGACGAATGCCACGATGGGAAATTGCTGCCGCAAAACCCGCCATATCCAACACCGCACCGCCGCCGATCACAGCGATGTAAGAATGTCTATCAATACCATATAAGTGAGTTCCTTCCACCACTTTTTGATAAATAGACAAGTCATTTTTACAAGCCTCCCCGCCAATAACGACCATTGGTTCTGCAGCTAAAATAAACCTGTCGGAATATTTATGGGAATAGGATTTAATTCGATCTATCAAACTCGGATGTGTATCTGATACCCCAGAATCGATTACGAAGAAGACTTTTGGCCTTTTCCCCTTTTCCAAAGCATCGACGAAAAGCAAATTATCTAAGCCAAAAAGATCTTCTGTGAAGCAAACTTGATAGCTAAAGGGGACTGAAAAACTTTGTTCTATAATAGTATTCATGCTTGCATTCGGGTCTAATGGGCTCCATTAAGCTAAGACAATTTGTTAGTGCTTTGGTTCGAAACCAACCTAGGTTACCGCAAATTTCTTTGCCAACCAAAGGGAAACGGGAAGTAAGAATAACACAATTACCCCAATCTTCCATCCTGAAAAGGCCGCTGCGACTGAAGCATTTAAAATGATTAATGAAATTACTGCAGCTTTTACCGACTTCCCAATCAATTTAGGGTCCTGTGTACGAATAGCTTTGACCAAAGGAGGAAAGATCATGTAGGCTAATCCAAGGAGGAAAGGAATGGTCTGCCAGTAATCAGGTCCATTAAGGTAGCTTATTGATAAAATGCAGGTAATAATAAAAGTATAAAGTCCAGCACCGAAAAAAAGTGCCTTTCGATTTTCTCCATGGACTTCGCCTCGGCTGATCATCGTAATTGCAGCTACATAAATCAAAGGAATCAAGCCAATCAAACTCAGCGGTGAATGAATCAATTCAGGCGCGACGCTGATTCCAAGAAGTAAATTACCCGCCCGACACATTCCCATATTGATTGGGCCAAAGTAAAATTGATGTTTTCCCCAATAATCGTAGGTGACCGATAACACTGCTACTAGGATCGCCAAACCTGCAGCCACCACATTCACTTGACTGGCGGCTAAGATTCCGATAATTAATAGAATTGAGGACATCCATGCTGCGGAAGTTTTACTCACTCTCCCACTTGGAATGGGACGTTCGGGACGCTCCAAAGCATCTAATTCTGCATCAAAGACATCATTAAACGCTACCCCTCCAGCATACAATCCAATTGTACTCAATGAAAGCCAAACTAATTTATGCCAAAAAGTAGCTGCCCCTAGCTCCCAGTCACTCATCATATAGGTCCAGCCACCTGCGATAGCAAAACCGGCCCAAATATCTGCGATGGCTGTCACCACATTAGCAGGTCGGGTAAGCTGGAAGTAAGCAAATAATTTAGTATCCTTCATGGATTAATTTTCCACAAAATCCGCGCTGCCTTCTACTCGAGGAGTCTGTCCACCTCTAAGCACAGAGTTTCCGCTCATTTTTTTTGTCTGATCCAAAGGTGCTGCATTAAGCCAATCTTGCTCATCCATTTGCCCACTTTGTGCAAAAGCAGTCAATGCATTTTGATAAGTAGTCAACCGAACATGCTCCTCCGGAATCCCTGATTTGCGCATAAGATCGGCAGTTTTAGGAACAGCCAAAGGATCAGAGATACCCCAATCAGCAGCAGAATTAACGATTATTCGCTCTGGCCCATATTGCTTCACAATCTCCACCATTCGCGCTGAACCCATTTTGGTATGTGGATAAATCGTAAATCCAGCATAATATCCTCGATCTAAAACTTCTTTTACAGTCTCTTCATTGTTATGATCCACGATCACCATTTTCGGGTCTAGCCCGTGCTCCTCAGCTACATCCATACTCCTGATAGTACCTTTTCGCTTATCCCGATGAGGTGTATGAATCAAGACAGGAAGATCCACTTCCTTTGCCAGCTCCAATTGAAGTCGATAGAATCGATCCTCGGCCTCAGTCTGATCATCGTAACCGATCTCACCAATGGCCACAACTCCTTCTTTCCCTACATAAAGCGGCAAAAGCTCCATTACCTGCTCAGCTAAGGGAATATTATTGGCTTCCTTGGAATTCAATCCCATGGTGCAATAATGGACGATCCCGAATTGACTGGCACGGAATCGCTCCCAGCCCACTAGAGTGCTAAAGTAATCTTTGAAGCTTCCTACTTCAGTCCGCGGCTGACCCAGCCAAAAAGCAGGTTCAATGATAGCTACAATGCCTGCTTTTCGCATGGCTTCATAATCATCAGTGGTTCGGGATACGACGTGAATATGTGGATCTATGTACATGGGGTTGAATTTTAAATGGAAAATTAGAAATTAATTAAACACGAGTTCGCTGAAATTCTAAACCGATGGATTCCCAGCTTATTTCACCGTTTTGAATACCCTGAATCATTTCAGGATATTCTTCTAGGAGTTTTTTTACAGGCTCAAAGTCTGACTCATGAATCGCTAAAGTTGCTGCTTTCATCTGAAGCTTATCCTCGGTTGCCAAAACCTTTTCCAAGTCTTTTTGAAAAGACTCATCAACAAATGGGGCAATAAGTCGCCAAAGATCTGGCATCACGTCACGTCCTGCCGCCCATCGCTCATGTGCGAAATCACGTGCTATTGCCGCCAATGAGAGATTTCTTCGCTTGTCCAGATCCTGAATTCTATAGAGCGGCCTTTGCATGAAAATTGCTTTCAGAACCATCTGATTCCAATTTGCCTCTGGAAAATAAGTGGATGGAAAGGGATTATTCAAAGCGATCGCATCAAAAACCAAGGAGATATTTGTTCGCAATCCATCTATGGCGCGTGGTATCAATTCCGTTTGAAAGGGTAAAACCGGAAGTGCTGCAAATAACGCCTCCTGTTCATATAGATCACCTGTCTCAAAAAGTTGATTGATTGTCTTAAACCAAATTTCTTTTTCCAAGGGAAGTTTCATGACCAAATAGGTTCTGGCAATTTGCAAGAAATTCCAATAGCTCAATTCCAGGTTAGCATAATTTGCGTGTATTTTAATTTCCACCTCGTTGGAAGGAGAAATGCTTACTTTCTTAAAATATCGCGAGGCTTGACTAAAGGAGATAAACAAGGAATTAGAATTTCCGGACTTTTCAATCTTCTCCCCTTGAATTCGAATCCAATTGAGCGACTTTTCATCTGCACCTTC
>JBLGAM010000146.1:0-7804 GCA_047612305.1 Planctomycetota bacterium
AGAAAACCCACGAGCAGTGCGTAAGCAAGAATCCAACTCTCTTCTGGTAATAATGTCCAAGCTTGTATTCCAGATACAATGGACTGTTCGTTTGAACTGATCAGCAGTTGAAGAAATCCATGCCCCAATCCAATTCCAAGAAAAGCTCCAAAACAAGTCAGCAAAAGACCTTCCATAAAGATCAAAATCACCAATTGAAACCGGGTGGCTCCTAAAGCTCGTAGAATCGCCAAATCATACTTCCGCTCTTTCAAAGAATTATATAAGGCTATAAAAATCCCAATACCGGAGATTCCGAGCAAGACAATAGCCAATCCTTTGAGTAAGCTTATCCCTACCCCAAGCAATTCAAAAAGTCGAGCCATCTCAAAAGCCGGAGAGGCCGCTTGCATGACGGTTCTCGAATTGATCATTCTTGGCAGTTGAATCGCCGCCATTGGGTTACGATAGGAAATCAAAAGCGAAGTAATCTCTCTGGGTCGATCAGAATCTGGGAAGCCAGTCTGAGCAACTGGTTTCTGAAATGCTTCGTGATCATGACTGCTTAACTCAGTTATAGCGGTCGAGTCTGAGGCACCTTGCTTGTCATGGGTTAACCAGACAGATTCAATACTTGTTATGACCAAACGATCTAAGACATTTCCTTGCTGGTCCAAAATTCCCGTAACCTTAAAATTATACTGATCATGGTCATGACTTCCAACACTGATCCCGTGACTTCCGGCAAATTCATCGCCTACCTTCAATCCAGTCTGCACAGCTACTTCATTACCTAAGACCACATCGAATGGCTTTTCCCAAAGTATTCCATTAGTGACTAGAGCTTGATAGCTTTTCAAATAGTCATAATTAGTACCCACAATCCGAAAGCCTTTATAATTATCTCCGAGTGCAAGCGGGATAGCTCCTTTGACCAAGCGGTTTTTAGTCAATTTTTCCGCCTCCTCCATGGGAATATTACCTGTAGGGAAATCGACGTGATAGATACTCGAGAGAATCAGCTGAAGGGGACTGCCTTTGGCACCGACGACTAAGTCTATACCAGCAGCATCTTTCGTTACTTTCTTTTCAAATTGATCTTGAATCAGCAACAAAACAGTCATGATCGCTAATCCTAAGGCTAAAAGCAAGATATTAAGACCAGTGGAGAGTGGTCTGAAGGTCAAATATTTCCAACTTAGCTTTACTAAATTCATGCGTCTGTAACTTCAACAAATTTTGAAAAATGTGCTTTCACTCGCTGATCATGGGTAACGATTACTAAACCAGCACCGATTTTTTCTGCCTGACTTTTCAAAAGCTCAACTACAGCCGATGCATGCGCATCATCCAAACTCGAAGTTGGTTCATCCGCCAAAATCAATTTTGGATTATTTACCAAAGCACGGGCAATAGAAACACGTTGCGCTTCCCCCTCACTCAATGTCAAAACGGATGAATTTGCTTTTTGGGCTATTCCAAGCTCTGTCAATAAAGTCATTAAATTCTGACCCGATTTCTTTGAAAAATAGTTAGCAAGTTCTAGATTTTCCATCACCGAAATAGCTGAAATCAAGTGAGGTTTTTGGAATACAATTCCTATTTCGTCCCCTCTGAATTGATCTAGCCGTTGGGAAGAAAGTTTTGTGAGGTCAACCCCATCAAGAAGAACTTCGCCCGATTGAGGTTTCATCAGACCTGCCAAAAGGTTCAAGAGTGTGGTTTTCCCGCTTCCCGATTGACCCAAGATTACAATTGCCTCTTTCGAATCAAGTTTGATATCCGGAAAAAAAAGAGTGGGTTGACCCGGGTGAGTAAATTCAAGCTTTGAAGTATAAAGTAGCATCTGAATTAGGTTACAGGAATTACAACTTTAAAGGTGGTCCCTTTGTCTTCCAAACTTTCAAATGTAATATCACCTTTTAGTACTTCAGTACATTTTTTTGCAATAGAAAGTCCTAGTCCAGATCCCTCAATAATCCCAACATTATGCGCTCTGAAAAATCTGTCAAAGAGCAGTCTTTGCTCCTTTTTCGGGATTCCAATACCTCTATCTAGTATGGTACCGATGAGATTATTATCAATATACTCCAAGGTGAAATCTACTTCCTGCCCATCTTTTGAATATTTGGTTGCATTTGAAAGGAGATTCTCGAATACCTGATACAGCAATTCAGAGTCAGTGGTAATGGTCTTTGGAAGGTTGATCGTTTTCGAATTGATTTTTACATCATTTTCCAGCCCTGCATTGATCGTATCTAAAAGCTCCTTAACAAATGCCCCTGTAAACATCTTTTTGGGTCGGAACGTCATTTGACCCGCATCAGCTTTCCCGAAGAATAATACACTGGTTAACAGGTTATTTAATATACGGACCGAATTTTCAATTTTCATTGCGTGTTTAGCAATCTTCACCTTGAATGGATGTTCTTTATCGCTGTAGATTTGAAGAAGTTGGGCAGAACTCAAGATCGAGGTCAATGGTGTTTTGAATCCATGGGAGACATTGAGTACTATTCGGGATTTGAGCTCATTAATTTCACGTTCTTTTTCGAGTGCTTTGGTCAGTTCTTTATTGGCATCATAGAGCTCGACAGTCCGTAGCTTAACTTTTTCTTCGAGCTCGTTATTTAGCTTTTGAAGCTCCTTCTCTTTTCGGTCTTTGAAGATCGCCAATTCGATCACCATATTGAGTTCACGGATATTGAATGGCTTGATCACATATGCACTTGGGTTAGTACCGACGACTTTGTTTAAGGTTTCAGCATCTGAGCTTGCACTCAGATATACTACAGGGATATCATATTTTTCATTGACGATTTCTGTAGTCTTAATCCCGTCCAACTCTCCGGCGAGATTAATATCCATCATCACAATATCTGCATGGTTTTGCTTAAGAAGTTCCAGTGCTTTTTCGCCAGAATCTGCGATACCTAGAATCTCATGCTTATTTTTTTCCAGCGCCTTTTGCAGCAGAAGGGCCGAGACGGCATCATCTTCTACAATCAGGATTTTGAGGCTAAACATTCATTCGGATTTGGATTGATAATCTAATTATGTTTGAAATTACAAAAATTTTAATCTTAGATGGGGATTTGAAGCTTTACCAAAGTCCCCCAATTTTCCTCACTCTTAATTGTTATTTGTACTCCTAACATATTGACAAGATTTTTGGTGATGCTAAGTCCTAATCCCGTACCATCATAGAGTCGTGCTTTCCCGGTGCTTTCTTGCTAAAAGGGCTGGAAAATTTTCGCAAAATAATCGGGAGATATTGCTATTCCCGTATCCTGTATTTCCATAATAAGGCTTGAACCACAAAGTCAATAGTTAGGACTAACTGACCTTCATCCGTATATTTAATGGCATTGCTCAAGAAGTTATTCAGAATCATTTCTAAGAATCTCTTATCTATTTGACCAAGAATCGTGGGCTGCCTATAATAGGCTACTAGAGCTCTATATGCTTTTGTTTTACAAGGGTTTTAGGGGTATCATAATCGTCTTGAAGTATTGAACAAGCTCGATCTCCTCATGGTAAATCTCCATTTTATTAGCCTCAATCTTGGCCATATCTAAAATAGAATTGATCGTCCCTAGAAGCCGTTCTCCACTTTGTAAGATGATGTCCAGTTGAGAAATAAGCTCACTATCCTGTACCCTGTTCATCGTGATATGCTCGGTTCCCCCTAGAATACCATTCAATGGAGTTCTGATTTCATGGCTAATATTCGAGAGTAGACTAAAATTCACTATTCGTTCCTGTGGCGTACCGTCTATAAATAAATCCTTATATACAGTGGATATCTTCATTTTGGAAAATTTTTGGATGCCGTTGTTAAATCCAAAAAGAAACTCCTCTCCCCCTAAATCCAAAATCGCAGATATTTCTTCAGCCATTAATCCCACCTGAGACTTTCCGTAATTCTAAAATTCTAAGCTGTTAATATTCACTACTCCCCTAGAGGTGATAATCCAAAGAATTCCTTCCCTATCAATGAATCCTTCATTAATATAAAATGAATTCACCAGGTTATTTAAGTCCAAGATTAATGGGGATTTAGTATAGCTGGCGGATTTCCGGAGTTGAGAATTGAAATAATAAAACACGTTATCATCCTTAAAAAACAGACCAAAATATGGCTCTCATAAAAAATCAATTTCAGAGATATTAGTGTCGATTATTGTTGTAGGCTGGTCAAATGTTCACCCCTTAGCTAAAAAATTACTGGCTAAAAAATAGAATTCACCTGAATAAACAAACTGTTTAACAAGCAATGGAGCGCTTGGAGGCTTTATCCCCACCATTTCTATTTTTTGAAATTTCGAATCTACGAATATGAACGTCGCAGTTTCAAAGAATAAATAATTTTTTTGATCAATAATTGACACAGAAAACAAATTTCCAAACTTGGTAAAATCTGGCCTCGGAATCTTCTTGAAGTCTTTCCCACCCGAAACCCATGTGAATAGAATCTCTTCATTATCAAGAAAAAACTGCTTGTCTTTAGCTTTCCCTTTTACAAAAAAATTAATCCGATAACTCTGTTTGGCACCGAAATCAACCGGCAAAACTACCTCTTCCCATTTACCATAGCCTCCTTTAAAGAATTTCGGTAACCCATTTTGGTTGTATAGCCAGATAATGCCATCCTCATCAATTAGAATGGAGATCCTAAATTCAAACTTCGCAATAAGGGAATCAGGTAAAGCATACGTTTGAATCCCATCCGAATAATAAATTCCTCGATCAGTAGCGAACCACATCCTCCCCAGAGAGTCCTGTTCTGCTTTTAGAACATTTTGGACAGGTAAGCTCACTCCCTTTGGAAGGGTGTTAAACTTGAAATTTTGGGATAAAACCACTGAATTACTGCCTAACAGTAGCAGCAATAGGATTCCGAGGAAGCGGACCAAATTAATCATCGGAGTAAGATAAAAAGATTTATCAAGTTAATTTAAGCCGAGATAGTTATGCTTTTCTTTTGTAGGCGGGTGGAAACCTCTATTTTTGTGCAAACTTTAAAAATCGACGCATGAGTGTACTAGTCAATAAAAATTCCAAGGTAATCGTACAAGGATTTACTGGGTCTGAGGGCTCCTTCCACGCACAGCAAATGATCGAATACGGAACTAACGTAGTTGGTGGCGTGACTCCAGGCAAAGGAGGTTCGACTCATTTGGAAAGACCTGTTTTCAACTCTGTAGCCGAAGCCGTTGAAAATACTGGTGCAGATACTTCAATCATTTTTGTACCTCCAGCTTTCGCTGCCGATGCAATCATGGAAGCAGCAGATGCAGGAATCAAAGTCATTATCACCATCACAGAGGGAATCCCAGTAGCTGACATGATGCGTGCCAAGCCATATATCATCGAAAGAGGCGCTACACTTATCGGCCCCAACTGCCCGGGAGTTATCACTCCAGGAGAAGCAAAAGTAGGCATCATGCCAGGTTTTGTTTTCAAAAAAGGCAGAATCGGTATCGTATCCAAATCAGGAACTTTGACTTACGAAGCTGCTGATCAAGTGGCAAAAGCTGGCCTTGGTGTATCCACTGCCATCGGTATCGGTGGAGATCCAATAATCGGAACATCTACCAAGCAAGCTGTTCAGCTATTGATGGAAGATCCTGAGACTGATGCAATCGTCATGATCGGAGAAATCGGAGGGAATTATGAGGCTGAAGCTGCATTGTGGATCCGAGAAAATGGTAATAAGAAGCCTGTGGTAGGATTCATCGCTGGCCAAACTGCTCCTGCAGGACGTAGAATGGGTCACGCAGGTGCGATCATCGGAGGTGCTGACGATACTGCTGCTGCCAAAATGAGAATTATGAGAGACAACGGAATTCACGTAGTAGATTCTCCAGCGGAGATCGGAGCTACCATGGCGGAAGTCTTGGGCGTGAATGCTTAAAAATATAAGCTATCGGATTTTTGATATCAGATTTAGGGAAACCGCTTCGATTGAGTTCGGAGCGGTTTTTTTATTTCTGATTTCTAACTTCTAATTTCTGCCTTTAAAATCTACCTTTGCCCCTTCAATTTCAAGCCAATGATTTCAGTAGATAATGTCGCCGTTATTCACAGCGGTTCCACCCTCTTTAGTAATATTTCCTTTGCCATCAACGACACCGACAAAATTGCCCTCATGGGTAAAAATGGTGCTGGCAAATCCACCCTTTTGAAGATCATCGCAGGTCAGACCAAGCCAAGTTCGGGTTCGGTTTCTGCGCCAAAGGACTTTGTGGTCGCATACCTACCTCAGCACTTGCTGACTTCCGATGATTGCTCGGTAATGGATGAGACTTCCAAAGCATTCGCCAGCTACCTCTACATGAAAACGGAAATCGAGCGAATCAATGAGGAATTGACCGTGCGAACAGATTACGAATCAGATGGCTATTACAAACTGATCGAGCAGGTTTCTGAATTAAGCGAGAAGTTCTACGCCATCGAAGAAGTAAATTACGAAGCGGAAGTAGAGAAAGTATTGCTTGGTTTGGGCTTTGAAAGAGCTGATTTGACTCGTTCCACTTCAGAATTTTCTGGAGGTTGGAGAATGCGTATTGAGTTGGCGAAGATTCTTTTACAGAAGCCTGATTTGATTTTACTCGATGAGCCAACCAACCACCTCGATATTGAATCAATCCAGTGGCTAGAGGATTTTTTACTTACTAAGGCAAAGGCTGTTGTGGTCATCTCCCACGATAGAGCCTTCGTAGATAATATCACTACCCGGACGATTGAGTTGACCATGGGCCGAATGTATGATTACAAAGCAAAGTACAGCCACTACCTGGAACTCCGAAGAGAGCGTCGGGAGCAGCAGCAAAAGCAATTCGAAGAGCAACAGGCGGTCATTTCGGATATTCAGGGATTTATCGATCGCTTCAAAGGCACGTATTCCAAGACACTTCAGGTACAATCTCGAGTGAAAATGCTGGAGAAATTAGAGATCATACAAGTAGACGAGGTGGATAGCTCCGCATTGAAACTTCGCTTCCCTCCTTCCCCTCGATCTGGAAATTATCCTGTAATCGTGGACGATATGACCAAAAACTATGGCGATCATACGGTTTTCAAAAAAGCAGCTATGACCATCGAACGTGGTCAAAAAGTATCCTTTGTTGGAAAAAATGGAGAAGGAAAATCTACCATGATCAAAGCGATCATGAGTGAGATCGATTTTGAGGGAAAATGTGAATTGGGTCACAATTCTCTGATCGGATATTTCGCTCAGAATCAAGCTTCCCTTTTGGACGAAAGTTTGACGATTTTCGAAACGATCGACTATATCGCTGTCGGGGAAGTGCGCACCAAAGTCAAAGATATCTTGGGTGCGTTCATGTTTAAAGGCGATGAGATCAACAAGAAAGTGAAAGTCTTATCAGGAGGAGAGAAAACCCGATTAGCGATGATCAAGCTACTTTTAGAACCAGTCAACTTGCTGATTCTTGATGAGCCGACCAACCACTTGGACATGAAAACCAAGGACATTATAAAAGATGCACTGAAAGCTTTTGACGGAACACTCATCATCGTATCTCACGATCGGGATTTCTTGGATGGATTGGTCACCAAAGTGTTTGAATTTGGTAATAAGCGGGTAAAAGAGCACTTTGAAGACATCAATGGCTTCCTGAGAAATAAGAAGATTGAGAATCTGAAGGAAGTGGAGCGGTAATCGGGTTGTCGGTTGTCGGTTGTCGGTTGTCGGTTGTCGGTTGTCGGTTGTCGGTTGTCGGTTGTCGGTTGTCGGTTGTCGGTTGTCGGTTGTCGGTTAAAGTGAACTTCAATGCCTGAGGAGGGTTCCATTTTTAAA
>JBLGAM010000147.1:0-7701 GCA_047612305.1 Planctomycetota bacterium
CGAACTCCTGAGTTCCTGCCTTCTTGGTTGAAAGACCTTCCTGATAAATATCTCCTGTATGAATTCCATCTTCCAAAGTTCTCATCCAAGCATTGGCGATTTTTTCAGCCATTTCCGGCATACCAATGTGGACTAACATCATAATTGCACCATTCAAAAGTCCAGAAGGATTTGCGATTCCCATTCCTGAAATATCAGGAGCAGAACCATGAATCGCCTCGAACATGGCTACTTCTTCTCCTACATTTGCTGATCCACCAAGACCAACAGATCCAGTAACCTGCGCAGCAACGTCAGAAATAATGTCTCCGTAAAGATTAAGTGTCACGATCACATCAAAAATCTCCGGGCTGTCTGCAACTAGTGCAGTTCCTATATCAATGATCTTATGATCGTTTTCAATTTCAGGATATTCTTTAGCTATCTCATCAAATTTCTTGTGAAAAAGGCCATCACCCAATTTCATGATATTGTCTTTAGTCATACAAGTCACTTTCTTTCGGCCATTTTTTTTGGCGTACTCAAAAGCATATCTGATGATTTTCTCAGAACCTGGTTCAGAGATCAATTTTAAAGTTTGATAGACTTCTTGAGTTTGTCTGTGTTCAATCCCTGCGTAAAGGTCTTCTTCATTTTCACGAATAATAACTAAATCAGTCTTCGGGAAATGGGTTCTTACAAATGGTGAGAAAGCTCTGCAAGGGCGCACGTTTGCGAACAATCCAAAAGACTTTCGAGTGGTTACATTCAGCGACTTAAATCCTCCACCTTGGGGGGTAGTAATTGGTGATTTCAAAAATACTTTAGTCTCCCGAAGCGAGTCAAATGACTTTGGCTCCATTCCTGAGCTGATCCCCTTGAGATAAACTTGCTCACCGATTTCAATCACATCATATTCGAGTTGAGCTCCGGCAGCTTCAAGGATATTTAGTGTTGCTTTCATGATTTCTGGCCCGATGCCATCACCATAAGCGACAGTTATTTTTCTTTTGGAAGACATATGTAATAAAGAATATAGTTAAATTTTATTCTGTAAAAGTATATAAAAATGAGGAGATAGGAACTGGAAAATGGCCAATAATCCGCTTATGATTGCTATAAAAATTGGTTTTAGAACTACTCTTTTTCCTGCATCACATTCAAATTCTGAACGTATGAATTTGTGAATGATATGTCTGCTTGTATATTTGTTTAACAACACCTTTCTGACTATGACTGATTTAAAAAACATTCTCACTGTAGAAAAAAATGGCGTATTGTACTTGACCATCAATCGTGAAGACAAGATGAATGCCTTAAATTTTGACACCCTAGAGGATTTAAGAATTATTTTCGAAGAAATCGTAGATAATAAATCGATCAAAGCTGCCATCATCATGGGTGCAGGAGAAAAGGCTTTCGTAGCTGGTGCTGACATCAGTGAAATCGCGAGCCTAAATGAAGTGAATGCCCGAAAGTTTGCTGAAAATGGCCAAGATATTTTTTCGATAATTGAAAACTGCCACAAGCCAATCATTGCCGTGACCAATGGGTACACGCTAGGTGGCGGATGTGAACTTGCCATGGCTTGTCATATGAGAATTGCTACTGCCAATGCTCGTTTTGGGCAACCTGAGGTAAATTTGGGGATTATCCCTGGCTACGGCGGTACACAGCGACTTACCATTTTGGTAGGCAGAGGAAAGGCAAATGAACTGATGATGACAGGAGATATGATAGGCGCTGACGAGGCCAAGGCGCTTGGATTGGTGAATCACGTGCTTCCTACCAAAGTAGAAGCGATAGAAAAAGCAGAGGAGTTGATTTCAAAAATAATGAGTAAAGCCCCACTTGCAATAGGGATGATCGTTGACTGTGTCAATGCGGTTTTTCTTCCCGAAGAAAACGGCTTTCAAACCGAGGCGAACAGTTTTGCCCGCTGCGTCAAATCAGGAGATTACAAAGAAGGCACTTCAGCTTTTCTGGAGAAGAGAAAACCAGCCTTCAAAGGTGAATAGGCTCCATAACTCAGAATGAGTAACCTAAAGAAACTTGCCGGCCAAACAGCGATCTATGGTTTAAGTAGCATTCTTGGCAGGTCAATCAATTTTTTATTGATCATCGTCTATACTGCCTACCTAGGCAAAGAAGACCTTGGTGCGTTTACTTCGATTTACGCTTTAATTGGATTTTTGAATATAGTTTTCACCTATGGTATGGAGACCACCTTTTTCAGGTATACCACCGGGAAAAATCTAGATCCTAAAAAAGTCTATCATACCACACAATCACTTTTGATCACAAGTACACTCGTACTTGGTACAGGACTTTATCTTTTGGCACCTTGGCTGGCGGAGACGATGGATTATCCGGGGCAAGCCTATTTATTCCGGTGGGTTGCACTTTTACTTTCTTTTGATGCGGTTTTAGCAATTCCTTTTGCAAAGCTGCGACTCGACAATAAGGCGCTTGTGTTCGCTAGCGCAAAGATTTTAAACATCCTACTGAATGTAGGACTCAACATCATCCTGATCGTAGGGATACCTTATTTGATTTCGAGAGGCAGCATTCCTGAAGGATTTCTTGGATACCAATCAAATTGGGGAGTCGAGTATATTTTATTAGCGAATCTTCTTGCCAATGGATTGATTATCCCTTTCGTCTGGTGGAAAGCAGGTTTTTTCTCTTTTTCGCTAGACAAAGAGATCCTCAAACCTATGTGGGGATACTCCTTGCCTTTGCTATTTATGGGCTTGGCGGGTGTTACCAATGAGCTTATTTCCCGACTCTTTTTTGAATACTTGATCCCTGAAAATTTCTACCCAGGACTAAGTAGCAGGGCAGCAGGAGGAGTTTTTGGAGCAAACTTTAAGTTGGCAATCTTGATGAATTTAGTGATTCAGGCTTTTAAATATGCGGCAGAGCCTTTCTTTTTTAAACAGTCTGGAAATCAAAATTCACCAGTTTTATATGCAAAAGTGATGCATGCTTTTATTCTTTTTTGCACTTGTTTAATGATTGCGATTTCGGTTAATCTGGATTGGTTGGGCCCTCTGTTTTTGAGAAGACCTGGCTACGAAGAAGGACTATTCATCGTGCCGATGCTCCTAATGGGCTATTTATTGTTAGGAATTTATTTTAATCTTTCGATTTGGTTCAAGATCACAGATAAGACAGGCTATTCATTTTGGATCACGCTAGCTGGTGCAGTAGTAAGTATCGGAGTCATAATCTTCCTTGTTCCAATTTGGGGATTCTTAGGAGGTGGATTAAGTACCCTAACCTGCTATTTGGTCATGTGTGTGATCTGCTTTTTCTTTGGCCAAAAATATTACCCCATACCCTATCAAACAGGGAAATATATTTTCTACCTGATTATTGGTTTTGCTTTAAGCTACGGAGGTTTCTACCTGAATTTGGGTGAGCCCATCCTTAACTTTTTTGCAAAAAACAGCTTGATTGTGATTTTTATAGGACTTTTAGTGATTTTAGAAAAAGACACGATTAGAAAATTTATCCCAAACTCTAAAAACTGAGTTTAAGTCAATTTATGTTGCGATTGAGATCATTCCCCTTCTTGGATCGTTAGGACTGTAGTTTATCAGGATTGAACCATTAGATACCTGAAGGACTTTATTAAACAACCTGTCATATTCTTCAAAAGGCACTATGTTTGTGTCTCGATAAAGCTTAGCACTAATTCCGTGATTTCGAAAAAATTCCTACTAGTAATCTTCACCTTCTTATTTGCCAGTTTTACTGGATTTGCTCAGTCCTCACTTTCTAAAAAAGAGCGAAAGCAACAAGAGAAAGAATCCAAAGGAACAAGATATTTTATTGAAGGAGAAAAAAATCTAGTCCTTGGTGAGCTTGAAAAAGGGTACTTCTATTTCCAAAAGGCATTAGAGTTTTTGCCAGATGAACCCGCCATTCATTATAAGCTTGCAGAAGTCTTGGTCAAAGCCAACGACCCTACTAAAGCCTTACCATTCGCGATTAAAGCTCAGGAGCTAGATGGTGAGAATAAATATTACTCCCTGATGCTAGCTGAAATCTACACAAGTCTGAAGCAGCCTCTCAAAGCAGCAGAAATTCTAGATCGACTTACCTCAGATGGGGAGTCCAATCAACAATATAATTTAGACTTAGCTTCTATCTACTTGACTGCCAATGAACTTGAAAAAGCGTTGGTAGTGCTCGATCGGGCAGAGCAGTATTATGGAGTAATGGAACCGGTTACCATCCAAAAACAGCGGATCTACCTCAAAAACAACAAACTTGGCCTAGCTATCCAAGAAGGCGAAAAGCTCATTGATGCAAAACCCGGTAATCCTTCCTATGTGTTGAACTTAGTAGAAATACTGTACAACAATAATAAAGTCGATCAATCACTAGCATTGGTATCGAAAGAACTCCAGAAATATCCGAATCAGCCCGAGCTTCAGATGGCAGCTCACTCTCTCCTGAAAGAAAAAGGAAGAAACCAAGAGTCTATCGATTACCTCTATCAAGCTTTTTCTAGCTCAGACCTTGACCCAGATGTGAAATCCCGGGCTTATTCCTCCATTTTAAATGAGGTAAAAACTCAGGAGCGCGAATCACTTTTAGACAGTTTGGAAAGCCTAATGGTAGAAAGCTCATCTGAAAATGCAGGTATTTATGCAGCAATGGGCGAGCGAAGGGCCAAGTTAAAAGACCAAGAAGCAGCGATAGAATATTTCAAGAAATCACTTGAGCTAAATCCTAAAGATGCTTCTTTACTCGAACAAGTGATTTTAGGCTCTTTCGGAGAAGGAGCCAATTTCAAAGAAGTAGAGAAGTTCACTATAATGGGAGTTGACGAATTTCCTGAGAATGCAGAGTTTTGGTTTTATGATGGTGTAGTTAAATCTGCCCAAAAAAAGGATAGCCTCGCAGTAATTTCTCTTGAAAAAGCATTAGAACTTAACGCGAATCGAAATCCCCAATTTGATCAAGCTGCCTACGGGTCTTTGGGCAGCTCTTTATATAACCTTGGAGAGAAGGAGAAAGCTTTTGAACAATTTGAATTGGCATTGAAACTCAATCCAAATGACGAACAAGTGCTGAATAACTATGCTTATTTTCTATCTCTCGAAAAGTTGGATTTGGAAAAGGCAAAAAAAATGGCTGAAAAAGTAGTTATCAGGTTTCCAAATAATGGCACTTTCCTTGATACATACGCATGGATTCTATTCCAACTGGAAGATTACGAACAAGCCAAAAAGTATATGGACTTAGCATTTATACACGAAGCAGAGCCGAGTGGCGTGATGCTGGAGCATTACGGAGACATACTTTATCATTTAGGGAATAAACCCGAAGCAATCAGCTATTGGAAAAAAGCTGAGGCCACTACTGAAGTATCAAAAAATCTTTCGCTTAAGATAAAAGAAGGGAAATACTATGAATAGAATTTTTAGGGCACTTGCCATTTTTATCCTGTTAGGCTTCATTTCTTCCTGTTCCAAAAAAGTAATCCCCTACCAAGGCGATGGGAAAATGGGAGACTTTAGTCCCTTGTACGCCTCCTATGATTATTTGAATGCCAAGGCAAAAATTGTCATTGAAGAAGAATCTGGAAAAATTACCCGAGGGAGTCTAAATCTCCGAGCTAAAAAAGACAGTGTATTATGGTTTACCGTTTCCCCTGGAATGGGAATGGAGGCCGTTCGTGGATTGATCACCCAAGATAAAATCATGATCAAAGATCGAATTGGAAAAGAAGATGTAAATCTCTCGTTTAATGAATTTGATTCAGTATTTGGATTAAAGTTATCACTTGAATTATTTCAAAATCTTCTTTGGGCAAATCCCCCACACCACATCGATTACGAAGATCGATTGGTCCGGGTAGGAAAAGTATTTGAGGTGACCCAAGTGCGAAATCAAGTTAGATATTTCAGCAAGGTTCAAGAAAGCCATGGCAAAGTAATCGAGTCAGTAAGCAACTCCCTTGATGATCGTGGCTCTTTGCTGGCAAGTTTTTCTGGATTCCAAGAAGTAGATTCTCAGCCTTTTCCAATTGGAGTATTGATCAAGTTAGCCTATCAACTTCCAGGAGGAGGCCAAAACACAATAATCAATATCGAATGGATTAGCATTGAGCCTTTTACTGATCCGTTGAATTTCCCTTTCAAATTCTAAGCTAATGTTCCGGAAGTTTATTCTAGTTGCATTTTTTATAGCTGGATTGTTTTCGCTTCAAGGAAGCGAACTAAGTGCTCAAACAAAAAAATCTAGAGAAGAACTTGAGCGCGAGAAAGCTGCTGTTCAAGAACGACTCAAAGAGTTTGATGCAATCTTGCGAAAGACAACCGCAAGTAAAAAAAGTACGATCGGGGAATTAAATGCAATCACCAGACAATTTCAAACCCAAACTCGGCTGGTAAATACCCTAGACCGGGAAGTGAAATTGATTAATCAAGAAATCAATGAAACCGAATCGAAAATCAGCTCTTTAGAAGCTGAATTGATAGATTTAAAAGCGGAATATGGTCGAATGATCTACAACGCGTCGAAATTGAATCGAGGTCTCTCGATTGTGGCATTTGTATTCAGTTCGGGTAACTTTAATCAGTTGTATGCCCGTCTCATGTATCTGAAACAGTACACCGATAGTAGAAAGCAGCAAGCAATTCAAATTGGAAAACTAAGTCAGGAGCTTTCTGGTCAACGGATTACGCTAGATCAGCGAAAATCAGAAAAAGTGAAAGTTTTGTCTGAAGAACAAAAAGAGCGGCAAGAGCTAGATCGTCTCAAGCAAACTCAGCAAGGAGTAGTCAATACCTTATCGAAGAAAGAGCGAGAGATTAAAAGTCAAATCACAGCTACCAAAAAGCAGCAAGATCAATTGAATAGAATGATCAAGCAAGTAATCGAAGATGAGATTAAACGAGCAGAGGCTGCCGCCAGAAAAGAAAATAGCACAACCACAAAATCCGCTGGAACGAGTATGCCAATGACGCCTGAGGCAGCAGCGCTCTCAAGTTCATTCGCAGGTAATAAGGGAAGATTACCTTGGCCAGTGGAAACGGGATTCATCTCCCAGCGGTACGGAACCTACCCCCATCCTACGCTAAAAGGAATCACAATGGAGAATGACGGGATCGATATTCGAACTCAGCCCAACTCAAATGTGAGGACAGTCTTTGACGGAACGGTAACCAAAATAACGACCATGCCAGGTTATGGAGGCACAGTTATCATCAAGCATGGGGAGTATTATACCATGTATAGCAAGCTAAAAACCATTTCTGTAAAATCAGGTCAAAAAGTGAGTGCAAAAGATGTAATTGGGTTAGTAGCTACAGGTCCTGATGGAGAAGCCGAAGTACATTTCCAAACGTGGAAAGGACTATCGGTCATGGATCCGAGCACTTGGATTACATCCAAATAGCAATAAGATTCGTATATTCATAAAAAAGAGGATCTGCTTTGCGATAGCCAATGACAGTTCTATCTTTGTTATCTAATTCACCTTTAAACAACACCAATATGTCAACATTAGGTTTTATTCAGAATATGGGTCCCGGCTCAATGATCTTGATCGTTTTGGTCATCCTCCTATTGTTCGGTGCAAAAAGAATCCCTGAACTTGCCAAAGGCTTAGGCCGCGGAATTAGAGAATTCAAAGATGCCACCAAGGACATTCAGAATGACCTCGAAGAAGGTATGAAAGACAAGAAAAAGTAATCCTTTAAG
>JBLGAM010000148.1:0-7650 GCA_047612305.1 Planctomycetota bacterium
TAGGAGTTATAACTCATGGATAGGGATTTATTAAACAAAAAGCGAGGCGGCTATGCTGTCTGCTAATAGCTTGCCGCTTTTGCTCAAAGATAAGTTTTTATCCTTCCAAAGTAGCCAGCCTTCTTGGTTCATTTTGACCAAAATATCCTTTTTCTGTATCAAAAGGTCAATTTGGTATTCATCATAAATATGTTGAAAATCAATACCCCAAATCGTCCGAAGTCCTGTAAGGAGGTATTCATTAAGGAGATCTGGGCCTGTTAGATTTTCTACCACAAATGGATTTAGACTTTTTTCTAAAGATTTTAAATATTTGCTATTTGAAGAAGGATTAAAGCCTCGGTTATGTCCGTCGAATGAATGCGCACTTGGGCCAACCCCTAGGTAAGGAGTTCCTTTCCAGTAGTTTGTATTGTGAAGGGCAAACTGATTGGGTTTGCCAAAATTGGATATCTCGTACTGGATAAAACCTGCTTTCGTTGTTTCTTCTTGCAAGATTTCGAATTGAGTTGCTGTAAACTCTTCATCGGCCGGGGTGAATTTTCCTTTTTGAGTCCAGTTCCCCAAAGCCGTTTTAGGCTCTACAGTGAGTGCATAGCTGGAAATATGACCCGGGTTTTGAGCGATTGCTTGACTTAGGTCTGCCTTCCAGATTGAATGATCAGGATGCGGAAATCCATAAATGAGATCTAAACTGAATTTTTCAAACCCGATTTTCCGTGCCTTTTCAATCGCTTGGATCGATTCCGAAGCAGTATGTGCTCGATTATAAAATTTAAGAACCGACTCATTAAAGCTTTGGATTCCAAGACTGAGTCGATCGATTCCTTGATTTTTCCAAGCCTGAAGGTTTTCCTCGCTTAGATCATCTGGATTTGCCTCAAGTGTAATCTCTTTGATTTCACAGGAATAAGCAGCAAAGATTTTTTCAAGGATTTTTCCAATTAAGTGAGGAGGAAGAAGCGAGGGAGTTCCACCCCCAAAATAGATCGTCTTTATCGGTTCTTTGTTAAGGTAATCCGATCTTAAATCTAATTCCGAAATGATTGCTTGGACCATTTCTTCCTTTTGATCTAGGTTAGTCGAGAAATGAAAGTCACAGTAATGACAAGCCTGTCTGCAAAAAGGGATATGAATGTAAATGCCTGCCAAGATGATTTCTATTAATTTGCAAATGTAATCAATCTCCCATAGCCATTTGAAAGCTCGAGTTTTAGTATTCTTCATCCCATTTGTGATTAACTTCTCGATTTGTTTTGGGCAGGGGCGAACATACATGGCTTGGGAGACCATTCCGAAATCAATTCATAAAGGGGAGCGGTATTTTTTTGTGGGGAAGCCAAAAGGGCAGTTTCTAGATTCCCTGAAAATCGAGCTAATTAATGAGGGGTTTTTAGAGGTGAAGTATTCTGAGGAGTTGCTGGAACAGGATTCTGTGAAGATGACTATAAATCTTGGGAGACAGTATATATGGAAAAATGTAGATAGAAATGAAATTCCATTTGCAATCCAAGAGAGACTTCCGCCATTGAAGGGAAATCATTCTGACTTGACTAATTGGATGAAGCAAGTCGTTCTTGAAGCTGAAAATCAAGGTTACCCATTTGCTCAAATCAGTTTGGGGAATATTTCGAAAGAGGGAGATTCCATAGCAGGAAAGTTGTTATATGATTCCGGACCTTTGATCAATTGGGATTCTTTGGAAGTGATCGGAACAAGTAAAACGCAACAAAAATACTTGCAGCTTCTGATCGGAATTGAACCCGGAACACCGTTTTCTCAAGTAGAGCTCAACCAAACAGCGAGTCTACTAAAAAGATCTCCCTATTTTTTCTTAGTGGAAGAGCCTGTTGTATCTTTCCAAATTAAGACAGCAAAGCCAAGCTTTAACCTTAGGGACCGCAATTCGAATTTGCTGGATGGGATTATCGGATTACTTCCCAATGAAAATGAGCCTGATAAAATGCTAATTACTGGCCAATTGGACTTGGAACTATACCATCTTGGGGGTAAAGGAAGAGATATTTTGCTTCATTGGAAGCGATTAAATATTCAGACTCAAAGCATGGATCTTTCAGCTAAGGAATCATTTTTATTTAATTCTCCTTTGGACCTGAAACTAGGGTTTAATCTTTTAAAGCAGGATACAAGCTTCATAAATCGATATTTGACTTTGGATTTTGGCTATCGATTTTCCAGTTCTGGCTATCTCAGTTTTTTCGGAAAAAGGCAGGCAGGAAATTTGATTAGTACTTTTTCTTACCGAGAGAATTTAACCTTGCCTGACGTGGCTGATTACCGATGGAATCAGTATGGCATTCGATATGAAATGAATCGTTTGGATGATCCATTTCTGCCAAGAAGAGGTTGGTTGATTCAAACTGAGTTTGCAGCTGGAAACAAAAAAATCATTCAAAATACAGGTATTCCGGGTGAAGCTTACTTAGGATTAGATCTTAATACTCCGCAGTATCAAGGTAAACTATTGGTAGAAAAGCATTTCCCGATCAAAACAAATTATGGGGTTTGGCTCAGAGGTAGTGGAGGTTTCATGAGAAATAAAAATCTGTTCCTGAATGATTTCTTCAGAATTGGGGGCTTGAAAAGTATCAGAGGATTCAATGAGAATTTCTTTTACGCTCGTTCATTTGGATATTTTAATTTAGAACAGCGTTTGTTTTTTGATAGGAGCTCCTACTTGATGGTTTTTGTGGATGGAGGGATTCTGGAAAATCCTTACTTTGCAGAACCATTGGATTACCCTGTTTCATTTGGAGCGGGGTTAAATTTGGAGACGGGTTCGGGAATTTTTCGCTTTATCTATGGAGTTGGAAAATCTAATTTGCAACCCTTGGAGTTTTCATATTCAAGAATTCATTTTGGCTATTTAGCTAGGTTTTAATACATGAGAAAATTTTATCTGCTCGTATTTTTCTTTTTAATTACTGCTGTCAGTAATGCTCAATTGTTGGAAGATTTCCAAAATCAATGGGAAGAAGGAGGGAAGACAACTTGGTTTGAGTCGAATGATCGATTGAAATTGCCACTAGACTTGACTTTATTTCCAAGGGCCTATTTTTCTTTTGAGATCCCTGAGGGTACAGTTGTGTTTTTAGGAGAGAAGCTTTGGTTTTTTACTGAGAGGGATACCACCTTAAACACAAGTATAGAGGATTTCAGAAAGCTCGTAAATAATGCAACAGTTGATTTAACGCTTTTTAAATCAGGAATATCAACTGGTGTGGTCAGTGCTAAAAAAGTGTTGAAGCTCGAGAAACCTATAGAATTGTTGGGGAATGGGATGACATCAAATGAAAAACTGGGGCTAAACAGACAGGAAATCAAAGACTTTTTTATCTTTTCTTTGATGATTATTTTGATCATAATTACAGCGTATAAAAGTGCCTATCCATATATTTTCACAGTAATAGCAAGACCAATATCACTTCTGAATGCTGAAGATTTCTCTGATTCTGGAAGTCTTCAGAAGTTCTTTTCCTTCGATGTCCTGTTTTTTGTATTGGTGGTAAATATGATCTCTGCTTTAGCAATGATATTGATAATCGTGTTTTTTAAGGAGACTTGGGTTGAGGCTAGGATTTCTATCAATTTTCAGAATTTGATGATTGGATGGGGTATTGGGGCGCTTGCTTTATTTATTCTTACCATAATTAAGTTTACCACGATTCGAATTATTGCCTATCTTTTTGAATTAGGCAAAGTCGAATTTCCTCATTTTTTCTATTTGCTTCGTTTGGTTTTGATTGCGACAACAGCCTTAATTTTAGTCTTAGCCTATTTTATCATGAATGACTTTTATCTGACTAAAATTGCCCTTAGTATTTCAATTTCAGTCTTTTTCTGGGTTTATATTTTAGGGACGTTTGTTCTTTTCATAATCATGATGAATAGGTTGAGCTTTAAGAAATATCATTTATTTACTTACCTTTGCATCGCAGAATTAGTACCCTTTTTGATTTTGGCAAAGTGGGTCATTGTCATTGGAGGGTAATTTTGATTTTTAAAACCAAATTATACGAATGAGCGCAGTTACAAAAGATAGGTTTAGACCAGTAAAAAGTATTCTTGTATCTCAACCAGCTCCTAGCGATGTTAATTCTCCCTATAAGCAATTGGCGGATAAATATAATCTCAAGATTGATTTTAGGCAGTTTATAAAGATAGAGCCCGTTCCTCCAAAGGAGTTTAGAAAGCAAAAAATTGACATCTTAAAACATACAGCGATCATTTTTACCAGCAGAAATGCGATCGATCACTTGTTTGCAATTTGCAAAGAGTTTAAGATCGAGATGCCTGCTGATATGAAGTACTTCTGTATCTCTGATCAGACCGCACATTACCTTCAAAAATACATCGTCATAAGAAAACGTAAACTTTTTGTAGGGCAGCGCACAGCTCAGGATTTATTTGATTACTTCAAAAAGCATAAGTCAGAAAAATTTCTTTTCCCTTGTTCAGATATTAGGAAAGATGATATTCCTGAGTATTTCGAAAAAAATGGAATATCATTTACAGAAGCGATTATTTACCACACGCTTGAGGCAGATCTTTCTGATTTGGCAGATGTCAAATATGATGTTTTGGCTTTTTTCAGTCCATCTGGAATAAAATCCTTAAAAATAAACTTTCCTGATTTCGTTCAAGGAAAAACTAGAATTGCTGCTTTTGGTCCCACTACTGCTCAGGCAGTCAGAGACTTAGGCTTAATATTAGATATTGAAGCACCTCTGCCAAATGCCCCAAGTATGACAGGTGCACTAGAACTTTATATTAAAAAGTCGAATAATTTGTAAATCTAAGAATCAAAAAGAAAGGTTTTTCAGTTTAAATTCTTAACCTAGGTTTAAAATTAGACTTAATAGAAGAAAAATGTTTGAAAGAGGCCATCTGAAGTATTTTTATAGGCTATGTGTTTCCATAATTCTATTTTTTGGATGTGAAACCTTGATGGCCCAACAAGATGCTCAGTTTACTCAGTATATGTATAATGGCTTATATTATAATCCCGCTTTTGCAGGAAAGCAAGATGGCTTTAGATTTTCAGCCCTTCACCGCTCTCAGTGGTCTAATTATACCACTTCTTCCGGTCAGGGAGGGGCTCCTGTCACTCAACTGATTACTGCCCAGGGAAGACTAGAGGGGAAAAGAATTGGATATGGTATCACGATTGTTAATGATCAAATCGGTCCCACAACAAACTTGGAAATTAATCTACAAGGAGCCTATCACAAAAAAATAAAGCGAGCGACACTTAGTTTAGGTGCTTATGCAGGCATGTTTTCAAGTGTTATCAATTTTGACGAATTGATTGTGGTTAATCCTGAGCCTGGTCTTCCGGGAGGAGGAAAAGAAAATCAGCTAAACTTCAATTTTGGAGCAGGTTTGTTATTTGATAGAGGAGATTATTATTTGGGTCTGAGTAGCAGACATTTGAATGAACCAAATTTTGATTTTGGAGATGGGTCCTACGAAAATCAATTAAAAAATCATTCTTATTTGCTTTTCGGATATAGATTTAGACCTATTGGCCAATTGACTATTGAGCCAAGTTTATTATTAAAAACTGTTTCTTTTAATAATTTTTCTTACGAGGTGAGCGTTATTGCTACACATCAAAATAGAATTAGTGGAGGGTTTGGATTCAGAGGAGAAGAATCTATTTCTTTGATTTTGGGGTATAGTTTATTAAAGGACAATTCGCTAAAGCTTGGTTACTCTTTTGATTTGGTTTTCGGAGGGTTAGAGGCAAAGGCACCTACCAGTCATGAATTGCTATTGAGATATGCTTTGTCCAATGTGACTAAGGAGTTTGAACGAGTGATTCAACGTACCCCTAGATTTAGATTTTGATCTCAATTTAGCAGTGGCTTCAATATTATATATGACTTTTGAAAGTCATTATTTTTGGCAGGTTATTTGCAATGTCTCGTCAAATTGACCTAAATTTCGAATTGAGAGCTTATCTAAATGCTTACAATTTATTTAATGAATGAAAAAATGTCATTTATGTATAAAAAAATGAATTTGCGCTTATTACCCATAAGCCTTGGGTTGGCAGTGGCGACGTTTTTACCTGGTTGCGGTCTTTTTAATAAGAAAGGATCTGCCAGCGAAAAGATGAATCGTAGAGGTGAAGTAACTGGAGTTCCTAAAAGAGAAAACTGGCAACAAAATCTTCCCTATGATATGGTTCCTGTAAAAGCAGGTACTTTTTGGATGGGACAATCGGATGAAGACATAGCCTTCACTCAATCTTCTATGAATAAGCAAATAACTGTTTCTGAATTTTTCATGGACAAGTATGAAGTGTCCAACAATAAATATAGACAGTTTTTGGAGTCGGTAAAAAATGGTGACATGGATAATGGAACTCCGACTACCCTTAAAGATCCGCCTCAACTTAATTATGAAGAATTAAAGCCTGACACAACTGTGTGGTCTAGTAGTTTCACCTACCATTATGGAGATCCTTTGATGGAGTTTTATTTTGACCACCCTGCATTTGACAACTATCCTGTAGTTGGGATTACTTATGACCAAGCGAATAAGTATGCTGAGTGGAGAACTTATTTTCAAAATTCTAGAGATGAGTCTGATTTTGATGGACCAAGCTTTAGACTTCCTTCAGAAGCTGAATGGGAATATGCTGCAAAAGGAGGAAAAGATGTAGCTAAATACCCTTGGGGAGGTCCTTACTTAAAAAATAAAAGAGGATGCTTGATGGCTAACTTCAAGCCAGGTAGAGGGAACTATATTGATGATGGATTTGCCTATACTGCCCCTATCGATGTTTTTTCACCCAACGGATTTGGTCTTTACAATATGTCAGGTAACGTTTCTGAATGGGTGCTTGATGCCTATGCAACAACTTCCAGATCAGTTACTTGGGATTTGGATCCAGTTTATGATGATCCGAACGAGCCAAGAAAAGTAGTAAGAGGCGGAAGCTGGAAGGACATTGCCCATTATTTAGAAACGAGCACTAGAACCTACGAATACGAAGACGTTGCTCAAGCACATATTGGATTTAGAACTGCTATGACATTTATTGGTAGATCGGGATCCATGGATGTAAAAAGCTCAAGTAGAAAAAGAAGGTAAAACAACCCCCAAAAAACACTTAAATCTTAATATAATTCTTAAAATGGCTAGTAACAGCAATTCTTTCTCAGCTAATTTCTACACCAACATCATGCCGAAAGTATACGGTATAGGTGCTGCTGTTGTAATTCTTGGTGCTATGTTTAAAATCTTGGATTGGCAATTTGCCAATATTATGATCGGGGTAGGACTTTCTACAGAGGCATTGATTTTCTTTCTTTCAGCTTTTGAACCGAAATCTGAAGAAGTGGATTGGTCAAAAGTTTATCCTGAACTTGCAGGTGATGTTCCCGGCGCAAAAAAGACAGTAAAAGCTATTGCTGTAGATAATACATCTCAAAAGCTAGATGAAATGCTAGCAAATGCTAAAGTGGGTCCAGAACTTATTGAAAGTCTAGGAAAAGGTATGCAAAACCTTGCTTCTTCTGCAGAGAAAATGGGTAACCTAGCCGATGCGTCGGTAGCTACCAATGAATATGCAACAAATGTCAGAACAGCCGCTAAAACATTAGTAGACATGAATGCTTC
>JBLGAM010000149.1:0-7487 GCA_047612305.1 Planctomycetota bacterium
ATGAAGCGCCAGGATTATCTGATTGTCATGGAGAAGAGTTTGAAAGACTATATGAAAAATACGAACGCGAAGGAAAAGCGCGTGAAACTATAAAAGCACAGGAACTTTGGTTTGAGGTTTTAGAATCGCAGATTGAGACAGGTACACCTTATATGTTGTACAAAGACGCTGCAAACAGCAAATCAAATCAGAAAAACCTAGGTACGATCAAGTCTTCAAACTTATGTACTGAGATCATCGAATACACTGCACCTGATGAAGTGGCTGTTTGTAATTTGGCGTCTTTGGCATTACCTAAGTTTGTAACAAGAGGTCCTGATGGAAAGCTTTTCTTTGATCATAACAAGCTTTACGAAATCACTAAAGTAGCTACTCGCAACTTGAACAAAGTGATTGATGTCAATTTTTACCCAGTTGAAGAAGCGAAAAGATCAAATTTCCGTCATCGTCCAATTGGTCTAGGAATTCAAGGATTGGCTGATGCCTTCATTCTGCTTCGAATGCCTTTTGAATCTGCAGAAGCAAAAGGATTGAATGAGGATATTTTCGAAACCATCTATTTTGCTGCAGTGGAAACCTCGATGGAGCTGGCAAAAGTTCAAGGGACTTACGAAACCTACGGTGGATCTCCAGCCTCAAAAGGAATTTTACAGTTTGACATGTGGGGTGTAACTCCAAAGTCCCAGCGATGGAATTGGTCTGATTTGAAAGAAAAGGTGAAGAAATACGGCATGAGGAACTCTCTGCTTGTAGCTCCTATGCCAACAGCCTCGACTTCTCAAATTCTGGGAAATAATGAGTGCTTTGAGCCCTATACTTCAAACATATACTCCAGAAGAACACTATCAGGTGAGTTCATCGTTGTGAACAAGCATTTGATGAAAGATTTGATACAGATCGGACTTTGGAATGACAACATGCGAAATAAGTTGATCTCTACAAATGGCTCTGTTCAGTCAGTACCTGAGATCCCGCAGCATATCAAGGATCTTTATAAAACTGTTTGGGAGATTTCTCAAAAAGTCATCATCGATATGTCCGCAGACAGAGGCGCTTATATCTGCCAGTCTCAGAGTATGAATATCTTTATGCAAGATCCGAACTTTGGCAAGTTGACTTCGATGCATTTCTATGCTTGGAAAAAAGGATTGAAAACCGGTATGTATTACCTCCGCTCTCAGGCGGCCTCTGCGGCGATCAAATTCACGCTGGATAAGTCACAGCTTGAGCAGTCAAACACAGCTCCTAGTCCTGCTGAAGTTGCGAATAAAGAAAAACAAGATGCAATCGCCTGCTCATTGGATGATCCGGAAGGATGTGAGATGTGCGGCAGTTAAAATTTAGAGTTCGTTAAATGGGAAAAGGCGTTTGAATATTTCAAACGCTTTTTTTTTAATGATCATTTACCGCAAAGGGCGCGAAGATTCCACTGAGGAACGCAGAGGAGAAAGTATAACCTTGGTTTATTTAGACTAGAAACTAAAGAAATTTAGAGCACTTGCATAAGTGAGGGTATCTATCTTGTTTTACAGGTATTCACGATTTTCTGTCAGAAAAAAGTAAGGATATCGCATCGTGGGACAAGGCCTAAGATTTAATCTCCATCGGTCTTCCGGCTAGAAAAGAAAATAAAGTTGCTGGCATCATCGCGTATAATCAAATTCTTTATCTTTTACGTTCAAAAACAAAACTATGACCCAAACAGAGATTGAATCAATTCTTGAGAATTTAAACGAGAACAGCACTCGCCTATTTGGACTAATGACTCCTCAGCACATGGTGGAGCATTTGATCATTACTTTTAAATTATCATCCGGAAGGATAAAAATCCCTGAATTTGTTCCTAATGAAAAGCAACTTGGATACAAACAATTATTACTTGGCACTGATATGGAATTCCCAAAAGGAATTCGAGCACCAGGACTTCCAGAGGATCTATTACCCCTTCGTTTTGAATCTTTAGCCATCGCAAAGGAAAAGCTCCGTTCAGCAATTGATGAATTTCATTCCTTTTTCACTACTCATCCCGGAGAAGCGACTACTCATCCTCGATTTGGCAAATTGACCTATGAAGAATGGGAAGTCTTTCACGACAAGCATCTGAAACATCATTTGGGGCAGTTTGAGTAATCTATTTCTAAAAATCGAATTTTAATTTCCCCCAACTAGGCTTAGTCAAATCATTGCGGTGGACTGGGTGACATCCATACAGTAGTCGGATGCAATTACACCCTATTATCCAAACCAATTTGTAATTGGTTGACAATCCACAATCTCATTTTCATTAGCGAATTAAAAAGTTCTTTTTGATAGAAAGGTGTAGATACTACCGTACAGCTGTCGGAGCTACACCTAGTCCTAACATTAATTCTACTACACTCAGAAGGGGGGTTGGGGTGGCTTTTTGCCAGATCACGATGACGAACGCCACTTAACATGTAAGCGTTTCGGAACGGCTACCCATTCCTGCAAAAAAATAATCAGGCAGGTTCTTTGTCAACCCTATACCGGATCGCTTCGGCCACAAAGTTGTTCAGGGAGGTCTTGGCCTCCATTGCCAATATAGCAGCCCTTTGATGCAATGTGGCCGGTATCCTTACATTAAAACTTCCTTTAAACGGTTTCTCAGGCGATTTCCCCACTTCCTTACAATCAGCCAGATACGCATCAACAGACGCTCTAAAATCCTCTTCCAGATGTTTTCCGGTCTCTCCTTCGTAGGAGATCAGACCCCTGATCCCCAACACTTTTCCATAAAGCAGACTATCCTCAGGACTGTACTCAATGCTGCCCGTATAACCTTTGTATTCCAGATTTTTCATGTGTTTATAATTTGTCTTTTATGGTCACATGGAATCTCGCAGCACTTAATCATTCCAGTGTGTGACGTTGTCGTCATGCTCGATTTCATAACTCCAATAGTTCTTTGACTTGTTTCATTTGGTATTGCTTCATGATCTCTCTTGGATGGGGTTTGTGGAGCATGACAGGAATCCCTTTACCGTTTTCGAATTTCACCCTCGAACCGGAAGTCTTGCCTTTCTTTACTTCCTAAAACCAAAGTAACCAAGCAGTTTAACCATCTCGTCATAATGAAAGTCGGATGGCATGCCCAAAAACCTAGCGATCAGTTTTTCTTTCTTTGACATAAACTCAAAGCAACTGTATTTAGTTGCAATTTCCAAAATTTTAAAGCTAACTCAGCGGATGGATTTTCATTACCGTCGCCATCAGTTCCTCCAATCCCGTCTGACGGTTTCTCTCCTTCGAACTCAAAAATCTAAAAATTCAAAACTCTCTTATATCCTTCAAATAATACTCCACCCGCTCATTCCCTTTCTCTTTCAAATCATCCATCGGTATCATCTCTTTCACTTCCTGTTTGATCCTTTTGAAGGAACCGATCTCAAACCCGATCTTGAGCTGAACTCTACTTTTGTACAGACTTGACTTTTCATTAAAAAATGGGTCAATGGAACCTATTACCACTGAGCGGATTACCTTACCCATGGGGATGGTTCTTCCGATCGCGAAGCTGGAAGCCCAAGCCTTTCCATCAAAATTCCTTGATTCATAGCCCGCAGGATTGTTGATGGTCAACCGATTGCGGTTTACCGTGCCCTGCCCAAACCAATTCCCCTTACTGAAACGTAGGCCTGAAAATACCCCGAACCCTTCTCTTCTGAGTTGTTCATCGACATCAAACTGTTTTTTCCAGGTCACTCCTCCCAAAAAGGATAGCTGCTGGGAAAAGGAGTAGGAAAGTCCATAATCCAACAATAATCCTTCACCAAAGGAGGTAAGCGGATCATACCAGCCCATCATGCCGATTCGGTGAAATAAAGGCTCACCAGCTAATTGATTTGTTTCGAAGAAATCTGCCTTTTTTTTATTCAGGTCAGATGAAATTGTTTTGATATTACCCATTGAATCAATTTTCAGTTTAGAAAAATCCTTACCAGCCTTTTGAATGTATTCTTCGCTGATATGGCTCGCTTTCTCGGTTACAAGTGCTTTGGCTTGATCAAAAGGCACTTCAGAAGGTAATCCTTTTTTCGTCAGTTCTGCCAGCGCATCCTTCCCGTAGAAGTCTGGGAGTTCGGCGCGTGTTGGATCAAAACCTTCTTGTACCACTCCTGAGATTTGGGCTTCCAGTTTGGGCATGATCCATTCATTGGTCAGTGCCTTGAGGTTTTCATTGTTCTGATCCACCAACGATTCCAACTCATCAACTTGCCTGATATCCCCCAGTCTGGCTTTAGATTCATTCACCCGATCCAAGGTGTTTTTAGCAGCATTCTTGATTTCGGCTCCGGGAATATCCTCAGACTCAATCAGGCTTTCCAGAGTTTTTCTTTCCTGTTCCAAAACGGCTTTGCTTCTTTCTTTTGCGAGGGTAAAGAGGCTGTCGCGCTGGGTACTGTCAGCAGTGATTTCCTTCAGGTCTTTAAGTTCTTTCCGCAGCGAATCATACGACTTCTTCAGTGACTGGATCTGTTTAAGTTCTTTCAGGTAAGGGATTTCGGGCTTAGTAGGTAGAGCAGAAATAGCATTTGAAATCGAAGGCTTGGGAAGCTGTGAATTCATGCCACTTGGAAAGTTTTGAGCTTTCAAAAAATAGGATGAAAGCATAAGGGAAATAATAAAAATGATTTCTTTACGCATAACTGTTTTGTATGATCATATATAACTATAACCTACATTAAAAGTCAATTTGAAAGGTAATTTCTGATAATCTATAATTACTCTTTTCATTCTTTGAATTACAAATTCTACTTAATAGAAAGGTGTAGATACAATCTACACCTAGTCCCAATCTACACCTAGTCCCAATCTTGATTATCTACACCCAGCTGGGGAAATCAATCCATATATTCAACTTTTACACCGTTTCCCGTATTCATATTCCTCTCTTTTTCGAGGTTTGTTGCCAACATAATATAATAAACCCCTTTTCCTAAAGGTACATCCTCATAACTTATTCGATTGTATTCTAGTTTGGCGGTATCGATGTTTTCAGATTGAAAGTACCCATCTCCAGAGAGTATAATAACCTTTTGATTTTCGCCAAACACTAAGTAACCTGAGAACCCATCATTTATGCCAGAATATGTTGCCCAAACTCTGGGAGAGCTATTGGAAATCTCACCGTAGTAAAATGTGGAAATGCCGCACTCATCCACTCTTTTAATCATTACATCTTCATACTCATAAGTAACTTCTACGTAGGTATCGCAACAGGAAGAAAAGACAACTATCAGGATTAAAAAAAGAAAAATCTTCATATTCATATCATTATTTTCTTCTAATAAAATCTTTACCTATATCAATAGATCTTTGAGAAAGTTTATCCTCCCCATACTTCCCAATAAGGTATGCTGAACCTAACCCAAGAGGTCTATTTACCAAAGTCACCCAGCCTACCGCACCAGTTATAGCTAGCGTTAGAGGTTTATTGTTTCCTAATAAATTATATGCTCCATAGCCAAATTGGGCCAAGGGTGCTAAACCAGATTTTTGAGCAACTGCCCCAGCAGCAAAATTACCGGCATCCCTAGGCGAAGCATATTTGCCAAATAACTTGGATCCATTGGAGACATGTTCTTTTATATCCCAATCTCCACCGCCACCGGCCTTCTTAAAATAATCAAAAAGTGATGGGTCTGAATTAAGTATTTCCTGAACTCTATCTGTGAGATTCGATGATCCAAAATCAATTTTTATACGGGCTTCCCTCACGACACCAGTCTCATTGTAAAGACTTTGATCTGCAAAACTTAACGCATGCAAACTTTCCCCCATTCTTTTTCCTCCTGCTCCTTTATTATCCTCGCTATAATTTCTTTTGACATTTTCTGCTGCTTCACTTCTACTCCCCCCGTGCCTGTACACACCTAAATCCCCATCATCATAAACGGCAACCACAATTCCATCTTCATCTGTATGTGTACTGAACATACCTGTCGGATCCATATACTTTAATGGATTATTCATTACCCATGCATACGGCGACCATGGGTAGTAGCTATCTGCCATCGGATCTACTTGCCATGTCCTACCTATGACGGGGTCATACCCACGGGCATGAAAATCGTAAATATTCAGGCTATGATCATTCAAAAACTCTTTGCCCTGATAGAGATACTTATTCACCTTCACCCCTCCATCCTGATACCCCAGTCCTGTCAGTTCCAAGCCCCATGGGTCGTAGTGTGTTTCCTGCACGATCACAGAACTCACACTCATCACCATCATATTGTCAAACCAAACGTCCTCGGATGTTTCGTTCACCACAAAGGTTTCAATATATCCATTTTTCTTGATGGCTAGCTTCTCTTCCAGCACTTCGTGTTGGTTGGCGGCGTTTCTGGATAGGACTTGCTTGCCGACTTCATATCTATTGCTGTCTTGGTCGTAAAGTGCATAGATCAGATAGGCCTCAGGAGCTTCTTTTCGCTGAAGATCCTTGGCTAGGATATCCACGAGATTGAGTACCGCGATGGGATTGGCTCCTCCTGCTCGGCTGGTATTGAGCGCGAGTTCGTTTAGCTGATCGAGAAGTGCGGTCTTTCCACCTGCCGGTACAAAGCTTGCCAGATTGGCCTTCTGCTTCTTTTGATCCAGGTATTTCCCATAGACTGTCAGCACGATGCTGTCCCCATCGAAGATCTCCTGGGAAGTACCGGGACCGACCATCTCCCCTTGGGCGGCATTGAGCCAAGCTACGGAGGAGCCTCCGGCAGTAATATTATGGCTTGGTTCCCGCTTACGGGTAGGCTTCAGTTGAGTAAATAGCTGCTCTTCTTCTTCGGCCTTGCCTGTCTCCATCGTAGCGATTCGGGCATTGGCGGTGGGATTTCGGAGTACTTGGCGGACATTTCCCAAGTGATCCTTTAAGTAATATTCATAAAACAGGCCGGTTGGTTCGGCAGCTACCCTGCCCTCCTCATGGATGAGGTAGTCCAAGGCTCCGTTTTGGTACACAAACTCACCGAGGTAATCTTGAGTAGTGGTCAGGGTGCCTGAGGTATTGTAGGTTCTCTGGGTAAGCTTGTTTCCTTCAGCATCGTAGGTAAATCTGATTTTAGCACCGGTATTGAAACTGATTTCACTGGGTAAGTTGAGATGATTGTACGAGATCGTGGAGATTTGTTTATCCAAATTTGACTTTAAGTTTCCGTTTGGATCGTAGGTATATGCGGTTGCGCTTCGCTCCTTGAAATCCTTTGCCGTGTAGGAAAGGGCAGCAATCCCATCCGCTACTTGTGTAAGCTTATTGCTATTTGATTGATAGGTGTAGGTTAATTGATCCACTATATTAAAGTTTCTCAGATTGTAAAATGGTTTTATCTCTTAAAATTACAAACTTCGGTGAATATTTCAACTATGAAAATATTTGAAGTGTTGTGAAAAATGCAAATCTTAAGGCTTGATAATAAAAAATATCCCCCGACCCAAAAGGTATTAAACGCAAAAAAGCCAGCTAT
>JBLGAM010000150.1:0-7438 GCA_047612305.1 Planctomycetota bacterium
TGATTCTGAAAAATCAATTTGATCTACTTTTTGAAGAATTGCAAAAACCTTCCATATCCTCTGAATGCTGTTAAATTCTAAACAATAGGACTATGAAACTCTCTGAAATCAAAACTTACCTTGCTAATTTGAATGAATTAGAATTCCATTTGCCGGATGGTTCGGTGGTTCCTGCTCATTTTCACGTGACTGAAGTTGGCCAAATTAGCAAACGATTTATTGATTGTGGTGGCACAGTTCGCAAAGAGGAAGTCATTAATTTCCAATTGTGGGAAGATGGTGACTTCGATCATCGCTTAGGTGCTTCCACATTGCTGAGCATAATTTCGCTTTCTGAGCGTTTATTGGATTTAGAAGATCATGAGATTGAAGTTGAATATCAGGGTGTCACCATTGGAAAATATGGCTTGGACTTCGATGGAAAATCTTTCACCCTTACGAATACGATGACAGACTGCCTGGCAAAGGATCAATGTGGAATTCCCCCTGAAAAGGCAAAAATCAGATTGGGTTCAAATCAAGTATGTACTCCTGGAGGAGGTTGTTGCTAAAGGTATTTTAAGAAGAAATGGAAGCTAGATTGAGGGAAATTATTGTTGGTTTCGAAAAGCCTTTGTGGGAGGGGGCTCGTCTTAAAGCAATTCAACACTTGGTGCATTTCCTTTTTCAAAAGATAAAGTCGAACGAGATCGTGAAGCTTAATTTTATTTGCACGCACAATAGCAGACGAAGTCAATTTGCTCAGATTTGGGGAGAAACATTAGCGGACTATTTTGATTTGCCTATCGAGTGCTATTCTGGTGGGGTAGAAGTAACTGAGTTTAATATTCTAGCTGTACAAGCATTGGAGCAAGATGGATTTTTGATTTCTAAAAATGATTTCTCTAATCCACTTTATTCTCTTAGAACAAGTCCAGAATCAAAACCCTATTTTGCTTTTTCCAAATGCTATGATGATCCAAGCAATCCCCAAACTGGATTTGCTGCTGTTATGACTTGTGATCATGCAGATGAAAATTGTCCATTTATTCTAGGGGCTGATATCCGAATCCCACTTCACTATGAGGATCCAAAACTTTTTGATGGAACTGTGGAAGAAGCTGAGAAATATTCCGAACGATCACATCAGATTGGAGCTGAATTATTTTTCTGTTTCAAAGAAGTCAAAGCTCAGCTAGGAATAGTATAAGGTTTTATAATTGGTTTCATCGATGGTATAAATTTATTTCGTAGATATACGAATAAATCGTAGGATTATTAAAAAGCTATTTTTACATTGGTGTTATGGAAGAACTATCATACCACGAAGAGCGAATCATGCAGATCATCTGGAGCTTAGAAAAAGCGCTAGTAAGAGACATATTAGAAGCGCTACCAGATCCACAACCTCCTTATACCACCTTGGCATCTTCGGTCAAATTGTTGGAAAAAAAGGGATATCTAATGCACAAATCTTACGGATCCGTTCACATGTACTTTCCGCTAATTTCTCAAGCTGATTACAGCAAGCGAAGCGCGAATAGGCTGATGAATAATTACTTCAAAGGTTCTGTCGGGAATTTTCTTTCGTTCATGGTGAAAGAAAATAAGATCTCAGACCAAGAGATCGCTGAATTACAAAAGTTGATCGATAACATGGACAAACCAGATGAAAAATGAACCAACTCCTCATTTACCTACTCGAAGCTAGTATTTGCCTGGCAATATGCTTGCTGTTTTACAGATTGCTCCTGAGTGAGCTGACTTTCTTTAATTTGAATCGAGCGGTACTGCTTGGAATGCTGTTGATTTCGGCAGTTTTTCCATTGCTATCCTATCCTTTGGTCCAAGTGTCTCAAGCGACTTTAGATTTCACATTGCCGGAATTCATCGTTGGCCAAGGTGTGGCTAATCAAGTTCAGTCTATTTCTTGGATAGAAATTGGTCTATATATCTACGGTGCAGGAGTAATAGCGATGACTGTTCACCTGATGTTTGGCTTTTTGATGTCGCAGCGACTGATTGGCAAATCAAAGCTTTTTAAACACCAAAATCTTTGGATCGCAGTCCATCCCGATTTTATTCCTGCATCTTTTTTCGAATACATCTTATTACCGGAATTTGATCCAAATCAGCCAGAAACCAAACAGATTATCCTTCATGAGTCGATGCATGTCCGGTTGTATCACAGTTGGGATTTGCTTTTAATTCAATTGGCTAAAATAATTTTTTGGTTTAATCCGCTGGTTTATCAATTTGAAAAATCACTTCGGGAAGTTCATGAATATCAAGCTGATCAAGGGGTCACGAATACCTATTCAAAAAAGGAATACTCAGGACTATTATTACAGCTGATCACAAAAGGTCATGGCTGGCAGTTTATGAACAATTTCAACCAATTTCAAACCAAAAAACGAATTATCATGATGAGCAAACCAAAATCTGAAAATCGAGAGAAAAGCAAATTTATTTTTGCTTTGCCTTTAGTAGCACTATTATTTGTTGTGTTCTCCTGTGAAATAACGCCAGAACCTGAAATCGAAGGTCCAACTCAAATGGGTGAAAAAGCTCAGCAGCTTGGACCAACAAATCTAACCGCTAGAATAAATGAAGGTGCGGATCAAATCTTTGATGTGGTAGAAAATCAGCCGAATCCTCCTGGTGGAATGTCAGGCTGGAATCAATATCTAGCTCAATCTATTCAATATCCTGCTGAGGCAAGAAGAATGGGCATCGAAGGAACGGTGATTCTTGTATTTGTAGTCGGTACCGATGGGTCTTTATCTGATGTGGAGATTCTACGTGGTATTGGCGGAGGAGCAGATGAAGAATCAATCCGAGTGGTACAGAATTCACCAAATTGGGAAGCTGGAACACAGGGTGGAAGAGCAGTGAAAACTAGGATGAGGTTGCCGATTCGATTTAAATTAGATAATGAATCTAAAGTCGAGATTAATCCTGCGTTTGATGAGATGATCGAAATTCCTATAAAAAATTAGTTTAAATAAGGTCTAGTTTTATTTCAAAAAGGCATTCAGTACTACTGCTTGCCTTTTTGAATAGTCAATCCAACTTAGTATGAAAATGAAAAATAGCTTTACCCGAATTTTCACAATTGTAGCCTTTTTGATCTTTGGCATACTAGCTTTTCCTCCAGAAACAAAAGCCCAAACTTCAGCTATGGAACCAGGCGTAATGACTGAAGTGGATGAACGACCATTGCCTTCTGGAGGAATGGATGAGATGTATGACTATTTTGGCAAAAACATGAAATATCCTGAATTAGCAAAAGAGAATGGAATAGAAGGGACCGTGGTCGCTACTTTTTTGGTTCAAAAAGATGGTTCAATAACTGAAGTGGAACTGCTGAGGGGGATAGGTGGCTATTGTGATGAGGAAGCTATTCGACTGATAAAGTCTATGGAGAAGTGGCAGCCTGGAAAATTGAAGGGAGAAGCTGTGGTCACTCGAATGCGGATACCCGTACGATTTAAACTTGAAAATCATAGCTAAGAATTCAATAAAACTAAACCTAACATAACCACGAAAAACTCATTAAAAATTGGCGTTGTCTGCCTTGCCTTGTTCACTTTTTCCGCAGATCTAGAAACTTCAGTACAAACTCAACAAGAAGTAGTGAACGAAGTCGGTGAAATGCCCGTGCCTCCTGGAGGAATGGAAGCATTTACAAATCATATGATCGAAAACTTAAAATACCCAACCTCAGCCAAGGAAAATAAAGTAGAGGGGAAAGTATTTATCAGTTTCGTGGTAAAATCTGACGGAAGTATAGACAATCCTGAAATTATCCGAGGCATTGGTGGAGGAAGTGATGAAGAAGCCATGCGGATGGTGATAAGCTCAGGAACTTGGACTCCAGGTAAAAAATACGGGAAAGCAGTGGCAACTCAAATGACTTTTCCAGTGAGGTTTAAATTGTAAACTAAACCAATTCTATACTTAAGGCACAGAATTTTCAGTGGCTTTTTTTAGTAGTTATTCTCTAGGTAATTATAGCCATTAGTCTTTGATTTTGCTGGTAATTTTTCCATCTACCAACTCCAAAAGTTTAAAAAGAGGCGGTGAGGCTAGAATCAATGAAAGCTGTTCGAGTAACAGTTTAAATTCAAGGCTTAACATTCGATCTTCTTTCCCATAATCCCAGATGGGATAGATTATCTTTTCAAAAAGTGCATCAAAACTTAGTTCCATTCGATATACTACGAAGGGATTTTCCCCTCGGATGAGTTCAGAAGGTGGAAAATGAATCGCCCTAAAACCCAGTAAATCAATTAAAGCTCTAAAACTAAGTATGGCCGTTCCGGGATCGTTGATACCGGGACTAAGCGCTTTAAGTGCAATTTCAGAAAGCTGTCTAAAGCCATATTCATAATTTCGGTATGCTGCCTCTTGTTGACTGATGATGACTCCAAACAAAGCCTCTTTTTCCTGATCATCATCTAGAGCTCGACTGCATTTGAGGATAGGCTGACCTCGAAGGATAAAAGTGCCCATAGGGTAGATTGCTATTACACTGCATTTATTTTCTTCGCAGAAATCCATTATTTCTTTGGTATCGAAGCCTTCGAAAATGCCTGATTTGGAAGCTTTAACTACCGCTAAAGATGCAAATTTCGTATTTTGTAATACTTCGGAATTAGCGCTACAAAAATTCTTCATCCCATGGTATGTATCCGATTTGATTCGGTCAATGATTACATTGTATTTGACTGATTGCGTGATGAAATGAAGAAAATAGATGAAAATAAAAATATCAAAAACTGTGATCAAAGTCAGCAAAAAAATACTCAAGGAGGGAATTTGAAAAGAAGAACCTGTATCGCGAATTGTGCTAAGAAGGAAAAAGGTGTAGACGATCGTTCCAATATATATTCCAAGTACAATCTGTTGAAATCGGTTGCCGATCAATTCATCCAATGTACGGTTACTCAACTGAGAAGCAGCCTGATTGAGTACAATCATCACCATCGAAAAACTAAATACGGTAAGTGAGATGACTCCTCCCGCTATGGTTGCCAGGATGCTTCTTGCAGTGGAAGGATCATTGATATTCAGCCAAGGAAAGTCAATTTTAATTTGTTGACCAGTTTCTGAAAAATCGAAAAAAACAAAAAATGTAGCAAAGCCTAAAAAGGAGATACTAATTATTGCGGGCATAAAAGCAATACTTGAAATCACTAGCTGATATTTTGAAATCAGCCATAATCTTAATTTGTCCATCTGATTAAGTTACGGATTGACTAGGGGATTTCATGAAGAACTTTTCGAAATTGTATCTAAAAACTAATTTCTCAAATCTTGAAAGGTCTCAGGCGGAGAGACTCCTCCAAATATTTTTAAGCAAACTCAATTCATTAATTTTTTATATTTCGATTATAATTTCTGCTCATTATGAAAAAGCGAATCCTTTATTCTTTGAAAAATCTATTCATTTTCGCCCTTTTGGTGACTTTCCTTGCTTCTTGTGGGAAAAGCAAAGAAGAAATGCTAATTGGTACTTGGTCAGGCACTGACTTTAAATTTGATCAAACTGAAGGTCCAGATTTAGTTGCCTTGGTTCAAGGTGGAAAGGGATTGCATATTGATGGTAAATTAATTTTGGAAGAAACAGGGACCTATATCATCACCAGTCCAGAGGATATGATGAATGGAAAGGGGATTTGGAAAGTCAAGAAGGACCAATTGATTATGAAAGGGGAGAATGATAAAGAAGAGGTATTCTATGATATTTTATCTCTCTCGGATGAACAATTGATTACTGCAAATGAAGTGGCTATGGAAAGCCCTTTGGGAAATATCGCGGGTAAGATTACGCTGACTTATAAAAAGTGATCAGTTGAATAGCTTTTAATTCCCTGGGGTAAAAAAAAACCGATAAGAATCTCTTATCGGTTTTTTTGTGGGTTGTGAATGATCAATTTAAAAACTTACCCCGCTCTTCACTCACCCCAATTCTCAAATCTATTAATCTTCATTTTTTTTCACCTTCTCAATCCATCTTATCCCCAAAAAACAAGGCATTAAAAAAAAGCTTATTAGTTCCGAACCAAGTGCCTCGGAAATTTGGACTATCAAAGAAATGAATCACTCTGCCTTGGCCTGTTTTTGAAATAACGACACTGGCACTTTGCTTTAACTTCTCTAAATTAGTTTTGGAAATATATCCTCCTAAATAAGGGTTGGCAGTATATCGAATCGGTGTCAAATACTTATCTGCACTCGGTTTGATGAAAATACTGGTGTTTCGATATACTGGAAGATTCTCACGCTGATAACCATAAGCTATCGGGTGAGTCAAATCCAAAGTGGCCATGTAAATACTTCCTCCAACTTCTTTGGCTCCTTCAAATGCACTGCGGTCTTCAAAAGGAAGTTTGCTTGGTTCCTTCATTTCCGCTTCTAGGGTTACAGGGCTTTCTTTGGTGAGCTCAACTCGATTCAACCAGAGACTTGCATTTTTCATAGAGATGATTGTTCCACCACGATTTGCCCAATCTTTCAAATGCGCAACCACACGATCGGAAAAGTCACTGTAATTTCCAGAGGGAAGAATAAGCGTATTATAGTCAAATAAATTGACTCTGCTCATCTGGTCTGAGTTGACTTTGGTGATAGGCATTCCTAATTGGCTGTCGAGTAAGTACCAGATTTCACCAGCTTCATAGGATGAAATCCCCTGGCCTACTACCATTATTGCTTTTGGTTTGGTGATCGCTCCAACTAGATTCGACCCTAAGTCAATCCCTTTCAGATTTATTCCTGTTTTCACTGCAAATACTTGTTGATTACTTTCTTTCGCATGTTTTTGAATTAACTCAGACACTTTTTCAGCATCCAGACTTTGAAAACCCATTGGAATCATGAGTGTCCCAGCTGGAAAATCTTTTGCACCAACATGTGTCTCCGAACTAAATGGACGATTCACTTGCTCTACATGAATTCCAGCTTTTTGCAATTCAAAAAGAAGCTTTGGTGCATAATAATCTGACCAATCGATTAAATAAGCATAAGCTTTAACCGAAGGGAAATCAAAAGAACTAGTGGGCTGATTCTTCAACAAGTCACCAGTTTTTACATTTGGGGCTTTTGCAAAAGGCATCCCATAGGCATGTGCCATCGTCCAAGCTGAAGCATCATAAAAGACTGAGTCTGCAAATTCCGTTACTTCCTCAAACATTGTTCTGACCATGCGATATTGAGGTTGCGCAGTAGGAACTAAGTAGGACTTCCCTTTTTTGAATGAATAGCCTCCCATAGTAATGTCAGCCTTATTTTCATAAACTTTGATCTGATGATCCATCAAGAATTTCACGAAAAGCTGCGTTCTGCTTTGATCAAACTCGTCTCCGAAAAGGTAATTTTTAGCCGCATCTTTTGATCCTTCCGAAACAGCAGACTCGAAGAATTCTCTCAAATAGTCATGCATGAATACTCGGTT
>JBLGAM010000151.1:0-7390 GCA_047612305.1 Planctomycetota bacterium
GAACTAATCGCAAAGTAAAACTCATTCAAATCTCCCAACCAAGTAGCTGGACGGAAATCATCATCGCGAGTATTTGCTTTTGGCGTGGTAGACCAAAGGCTCACCGTTTGATCTTTGAAAGTACTAATCGGCAGATTGCTGAGCTTCTCAGTTTCAAAAGAATAATGCATCAAATCAGTTCGTGGCTGTTCTTTCTCCCCTGGCATCGCATATTTATATGTTTCAAGCGTCGGTCTTGGATTCCGAGTATTGTGGATTACCCAAAGATCTTTGACAGTTCTCGCGTCCGTACGAGTCAAGATAAATTGCTTCGAATCTGTACTCCAAAGCACGCCGGCACGCTTTCGCTTATCCTTGTTCTTTACTTCTTCCTCATTATCATCCCCTCTTCCACCATAGCCATATTCATAATCTTTTTCTCCATTCGTGGTCAACTGATATTCCACAATAGTGGAGTCTTTCTCGTCTTTGACTGCTTTGAGGAAGTTGGCTTTATCCATCCAGTAGAGATTGAATTGCTTCGCAAAAACAATCCGAGAGGAATCAGGAGCAATATCCGCCCATGACATTCGCTTGGGGTCTTTCGGAGCATCCACGATTTCCTTTAAAGCTTGATCCCCAATGGAATATCGAAACACAAATGTCCTATTCTCCATCGAGTCCTTGGCGGATTTGTCTTTGGCCTTGATTTCTGCCCAGTCACTTTTCAAAACTTTCTCTGTTCCCTCGACTTTGAATCGAATGGCATTATCGTCTTCCAAAAATTTCACATCCTCAATTTTCAAATGCTGACCATCGTAAGCATCTTTGGTGATTTTGGAGATCTCCATGGCCAACTTATCCCTTTCAAAAAGTTGGGATTTTGTGTTTCTCACAGGATCAATCAGAATCCAGTTTTTCCCATCGCTGGTCTCATACTCATACCAGAAGCGATCCGACTTCTTCAGCCAATGTGGATTTACGCTGGTAGAAAAGATCATTTTTTTAACCTGTTCAGGAGAATAGCGGGCGGCAAGTTCATAGTTGCCTTTGTAAGTTTTTTCTTGGGCAAAGCTATCCTGGAATAAAAAAAGCAGGAGGATCGCAGTTAAAATTTGTTTCATATTAAATTCAGTTTAGAGCACTAAACTAAATCAAAGCCATTTGAAGAAACTAACCACTAATATAAAATTGAACCATAAAGTATTTTATGCTCAGATTTGCCAAGAAGACTTTGCGAATTTTGGAATTAGCATAGAAGAAACTCCTCCCATTAAATAAAACCCATAATAGCTCAGCATAGTGACAATAATAAAAGGTATTTGCCATGAAGGTGAATCAACCTTTAAGTGATACCTAAAAACTTTTTTGAAAACCAGTTGAGATTTCTTTCCCCAAATTTTAATAAATGAAATTGTAGGGGTTTTTGAATTCAAGTCACTCAAAAATAACCTAAAGTAATCATCTCTTCCTTCAGCTAGTCCCCTTTTGACAAAATGAAAAAATCCATTCGGAGAAGGATGGGTAGCATTTGCTGCAAAACACAAATACAATTTGATTTCTTTTTCTTTTAGCATTTTCCATAATAGAAGATCGGCGCCACGAGTTATTCCTTCTTCCATATTCGGATAAGGATTTTCTAAGAGCAATTTTCGAGAACAAATAAAATTATTCGAGAAAATCATGTCAACTCCTACAGTATCTGTTCGGTCATTTGGAATGGGAAAAAACCAGCAAAGGGAAAAACATTTTCCTATAAAATCTGAATAATCTATTACTGTAAATCCAGCTGTAATGGATTCTTGATTTTTGCTATGGGAAGAAAGAAGTTCATTTAGCCAATCTGATTTTGGAATGATATCACTATCTAAAATCAACACTAAATCTCCTTTTGCCTCAATTACTCCTTGATTTTTTAACTGAAAATAATGGGCATCTTTTACATCAATTAAACGAAGTTCACCCTTATTCCTCAGATTATTTTTTAAAATGGTATCTGAGATAAAATTGAAAATGAATTCTGAAGTGACCATTTCAGAATTATGAAGAATTAGAAGTTCAAATATTTCACTCCTTTCAAAAGTTTGAGTTAAAATTTCAACTAGTAGCTTTTCTGTTCGATCAAGTTCAGACCGAACAGCGTTTTCCCACTCTAAAATAATAGACAATTGCATGGTTTAATTCCTAGTTTATTCAAAGATTAAAGGTAATAACAAAGCCCTTAACTCTAATTTAATTTTTACTTCATTTTATCCAAATCTTAGTTGGAATAAATAGCGATTTAATAACAACCTAAACATATTGGAGTCATCTGGATGCCATACATTTAAATCAAAACCAATACTGTGAAAACCCACTACAAAACCATCGTCATTTCTGACGTTCATCTGGGCACTAAAGGTTCAAAAGCCAAAGAAGTCGCCCGATTTCTGAAACAGTTCACCTGTGAAAATCTCATCCTCAATGGAGATATCATTGACGGTTGGCAACTCAAAAAATCAGGCTCCTGGAAACGAAAACACACCCGATTCTTCAACAGGATCCTGAAAATGATCGAACAGACTAACACCAAGGTTTTCTACCTCCGTGGCAATCACGACGACTTTTTAGATCAAATCCTACCTCTTAAAATCGGAAATCTATCCATTCAAACTGACATGATCTATGAGAGTCATGGCAAAAAATACTTTGTGACTCATGGAGATGTATTTGACAGTATTACGACCAACTTACGCTGGATCGCCTACCTCGGGGATATGGGTTATACTTTCCTACTTTGGCTCAATCGGATTTTAAATCATTACCGGTATCGGCGTGGATTGCCTTACTTCTCCCTTTCGCAGTTTGTCAAAAACAAAGTCAAATCCGCAGTGTCTTACATTGATCAATACGAAGAGGAGCTAGCTAAAATGGCTAAATCCAAAAACTGCGATGGAATCATTTGTGGTCACATTCATAAGCCAGAAAATCGAACAATCAATGGGATAGAATATCTCAATTCTGGCGATTGGGTGGAGACCCTCAGTGCACTGGCTGAAGATCATGAGGGGAATTGGCAATTGATCTACTACAATGAAGTAGACTTTAAGCCAAACAATAGTCCTAAAATAGAGCCTTATTTTCAAGGCCCAACCTTGCCTGAGAATCACCCGCTTCGGGAAGTTTCTTTTGACTCTAGTAGAGATGATCTGAATCCTCCTTCGATCCGATAATCATGAGATTCTTGTTTATTGTACAGGGCGAAGGCCGTGGCCATATGACTCAGGCCATCGCATTTTCAAACCTTCTGACGTTGCAAGGTCACGATTTGGTTGGGGTAGTTTTAGGGAAAAGTAAGCGAAGATCCGTCCCTGAATTTTTCACACTTCAGATCAAGGCTCCAATTCAACTTGTCAATAGCCCAAATTTTGAAGCGGATCGAGATGAAAAAAAAATCCTTTTGGGAAAGACGATTCTGGCCAATGCCAAGAAGATCGGTGTTTTCAGGAAAAGTCTGATTCAAATTCATCAGTTGGTTCAAGAAACAGCCCCTGACATCATCCTGAATTTTTACGATTTGCTAGGTGGACTTTACAATGGGTTTTTCAGACCGAAGGCAGCTTATTGGGTGATCGGACATCAGTATTTGATTTTTCATCCGACTTTCAAATTTGCTCCTTCGAAAGGATTGGAGAAATTTTGCTTCAAATTGAATACACGGATGACTGCAATCGGAGCAGCTAAAAAACTTGCTCTTTCATTTTACGAATTAGCCTCAACCGATCAAATCACAGTTGTGCCTCCACTGCTAAGAGAAGCCGTGAAAAGCCTCAAGCCAACTCAAGGAGACTTTTTCTTAGCCTATATGGTCAATTCTGGCTACGGAAAAGAGGTTGTTTCTTTTGCAAGAGCCAACCCGACTCTTCAAATTCGTGCGTACTGGGACAAAAAGGATGTTGCAGAAACGGAAAATCCGCTCCCAAATCTAAGCTTCCATCAAGTTCACGACAAGAACTTTCTTCGAGATATGGCTGCATGCAAAGGATTAGTCAGCACCGCAGGTTTTGAATCTATATGCGAAGCTATGTATCTAGGTAAGCCCGTCATGGTAATCGCAGTCCAAGGGCAATATGAACAAGCTTGTAATGCGCTTGATACGATTCATGCTGGAGCAGGAATAGCCTCGACCAACTTTGATTTCGCCAAACTTGAGCATGCCATTCAAACACGCGAAATATCTGAGAATTCTTTCCAAGATTGGCTTAAGACTTGGCCTAATACAATCCAACAAATTCTCCCAGAAACAAAAATGACTGAAGCAGATTTCATTCTGACTCAGTCATTTTCATGATGAAGAAATTATTCCTAGCATTTCAATTTACTGATTTCCTCTTTCGTTAAATCTTCGAAATTCTTAAAAATCACATTTCCCTCGTTCTCGATTCTCACATAAGGAAAATTCACTCTATGTACTTTCATTTTGTCCTCCAATGGCATTGCGACATAGCTAGTGTTTAGCTCAGTGAACATATCAAAAAGTATAGCCATTTCATTCACCGTTTTCTTTCTAAAAACTAACTGCTTATTCACTGATATCTCATACTCCGCATATTTTTCCTGATAGGCAGCCATAGGCTTTTCTACTTTCCTAATCCATGGCTTCCCATGATTTACCCGCCTGGCTGATGGATAGAGATACAGTTTGTTTTTTTCTGTCAAAGGATCGCTAAAACCAGATTCAGCGCCAAAAGTCTCTCCAAAGCCTTTCTCTGTATATAGATGCACCTGATGCTCCTGAGGAAAACGCTCCGAACGAGCATTCAAATGAACAAAACTATCGAAGAAATGCGCAACATCAGAATTATTCATTTTTTCCAATTGTTCATTCGGGACATGCTTTTTATCTATCCAAATAGCAAAGTCTTCGGCGTTCTTCCAAGCTTCAAACTCATCTTTGGATGGCTGTTTAGCCACTGGACTTTTAAGTGGTGGGTGTAGAAGCATTTTCTCCTCTTCGTTTAATTGCTCGTAGGATTTTGATACTAATTCACCAGCAGCATTTTCTACAAAAATGGAAGCATTACGATAATATTCTCCTTTTTCATCAGATTGATCCACCTTATTTCTACTTAATTGGCCTAGATGCCTAATAGAAAAATGGGCTGTTAGATCCGATTTATCGCGGGACTCATCACTTTCATTATGATTGGGAGACATATAGTTAATCCTCCTTATGCCCAGATCCGTTAAAATTTTCTGAAAATCTCCCAAGTCTCCCATTTTGGTAGTTGGGCTGGTGATCAGATTAATCTTAAAATTTTCTGAATCTGACTTTCTTCCTTTTATAAACTCCTTTGCCTGTTCCGGAGTATATTCCTTATTCTCAAATGAAATTGCCCCATTTGATTTTAATTCCAATGTAAGGTCGAATTCTATCTCATTTAACTTTGCCTTAGAGGCATTGACATATAATTCACTCATAGTAGAATTAGACTCTGCTTTAGCGGTCACTTTTTCACTGAAAAAATAGCCTAGCAAAGCCAACACAGGCACCAAGACCAAAATCTTGATCCAACTTTTCGAACTCATTGATTTTCGTTTCATCATATCAAATCGTTTTTTGGTTAATGAAAAATTCAGACTGCTTACCAAGCCATGCTTTTGCCCTGAAAGCAACATTGCCAAGAGTTGACTCTCGTATTTTTCCAGTGAAATGCTTCTCAGAGCCACTTCGTCAGCAATAAATTCATGATTGAGTTTAATTGTTTCCTTTGCCCAATACAGCCCTGGATGAAACCAAAGGGGAACTAGCAAAGCTTCAATGAATAGTAAATCCCAGCTATGTTTCTCCTTTATATGCGTACGTTCGTGGTCAAAGACAGCATCGGTAAACTTTCCATTTTCAAAATCTGATTTAGCAACAAAAATGTAATTCAAGAAGGAATACGGAATTGTTTCTCCTTTCAGTAAAATCAGAATCTCTCCGCGATAGCTTACTTTGATATTTCGCTGAATCTGATTGACCAAGACTGTAATATTTCGAACAAATCGGAATAAAAAAATCAAGGAAATCAGGGTGCAAATACCAATCAATAAGTTTATCCAATTGAAGTAAGCTTCCTCTACAATCGGAAAAACTGGTTCAGCATCCGCATAGGTCTGACTAACCGATTCAAGCTTATACTCATGGAATGCTACCTGACTTGGCTCCTCCAAAACAGCGGGGACTTCAATCGTATAGAGTGGAATTAGAAAAGAGGCTATCACTGAAAAAAGGAGAAAGAATCGATTGAATCGATGCATCACCTCCCGCTGCAAAAGCAATCTATGCAGGAGTAATAAAATAAGTAGGCAGGCTATAGATTTAAGTAAGTAAACCATCATTTTTTCTGATTTAACTGTTCTTCAATAATACTTTTAAGGTTTAATAATTCTTCCTCGGAGAGGTCCGACTTTTGAGTGAAAAAAGAAGCAAACTGAGCGGGTGAATCATTAAAAAAGTTTTTGATTAGGCCTTTAATATGCTTTGCAAAATAATTATCCTTGCTGACTAAGGGAAAATATTGTCTCATATTTCCCACCAAATCATAACCCACGAAATCCTTATCCTGCATCCGCTTGAGTAAGGTAGAAATGGTTGTAGCCGCTGGTTTTGGATTGGGATATACTTCCAATAAATCTTTCATGAAGGCACTTTTCAGCTCCCATAAATGATTCATTAACTCCTCTTCTGTTTTGGATAATTTCATAAATCTTAAAATCAATTCTACAAATGTAGAAGACTATTTCAATTCTACAAATGTAGAACAGATTTATTTTAAATATATTTTTTAATCAGATTCACTGATTCAACGCGATCACTTTCTTCAAAAGAATCTAAATAAAAAACCTTGAATCCAGAAGAGAAAATAAAACTGAGGTATGAAACCTGCATTTAGGTTAGCCAAAATAAAATTCTTTTAGAAAAAATTTGATCATAATTTTTTTAGAGGATAAATAAACTCGATGCCCATAGTTGGGAGTTAACAAGAGGAAGTTCTAATTTTGGACTGGCTCAAGACCTAGAATACTACATGTCACCTGAAAACATACGATTACAAGAGGACCGAGAATACAAAAAACATTGGAAAAAATGGGGTCCATACCTCACAGAAAGGCAATGGGGTACTGTTAGGGAGGATTATAGCGCGGATGGATCTGCATGGGATAATGTTACCCATGACGATGCCAGAAGTAAAGCTTACCGATGGGGAGAAGAAGGAATCGCCGGAATTTCCGATTACAAGCAAAAACTTTGCTTAGCTTGGGCTTTTTGGAATGGTAAAGACCCATTTTTAAAAGAACGCCTTTTTGGCCTGACTGGAAATCAAGGTAATCATGGTGAGGATGTAAAAGAGATCTATTATTACCTAGACTCTACTCCGACCCACAG
>JBLGAM010000152.1:0-7361 GCA_047612305.1 Planctomycetota bacterium
AAAAAACAGTCCTCGGAGTTCCTCATTTCCGAAAAATGGACCACTCAAAACAAGCTTCCTTTCGACTGCTAATCGAGTGACATTTGCTAGGTGTCCTTTCTGAAATTCCAGAAGTTTCTCGATTGAATATTCCGTGATTCGATCTCCTCGATAGATGAAGGCGATGATGTATTTTTTCATTCCATAGTCATCTCCACCTAGCTGTTTTGCGAGGTCAGGATCATAAGAAGTTTGGGCTTGCCCAATAAAATTAGTGCTAAAAAAAAGGAAGAAAATGATTAGAAATATTTATAGGGTAGGGAAGATTTATTCATAGTTGACTTAGAGGAATTGGGATTTAGTTATCTCAAAAATAATAAATATCAAAAAAGGAGTTAGTGCTATTGGGAAATAAAATCCTTTAATTCCGCCTCAAAATTTAATCCTAGAGAGACTGAAATTCGGCTTCATAATCAGGCTATTTTCTGAAGTTTTTTGAGCGCGATTTATTGAATTATTATGAGTTGTTTTTGATCACATAAGCTCACACAAATTGGCTTTTTTTCTAAAACTTTTAGAGTCGGTAGTTTTTGGATTTTGGTGAAGTCGTACGGGTAGGGTAGGAGTAGGCTAACGTTTCTGCTCGAATTAATCTTATGTAAATTCTGAATTCATCCAGTTGATTTCCCTTTAAAATCAAAAGTTTTTTACGGCAAATTCGTTGAAATAGCAGTTCTTTCACTAAAACACCCAATGTTTAAATAGCCATTGTAATTAATCCGTATGATATGAAATGTACTTAATAAATTACTTTATCAATTTTTATTTAAACTGTTGATTTAAAGAAAAATAAATGATTTTTAGGTTATGCAAAATATGGCCTATCTAAAAAAATTAGACATGACTAAAATATAATTATTTCTGATTTCCGTACTGAAATTAATTGTACCAGATTTACTGGTGAGTTCGTTTAAAAATCACTTGAGGTAATTACGCTAAACTGTATTTTCAAATACTGATCCAATTGAAAATAATCTAATATGAGCGTAGGTGATTTTTCGGTTTCTGAATTTCCCCTAAACAGTAGTGAATTAGCTGGCGGGAAAATCGGATGATAATAAACCCTTTTTTGCTGATCAAAATGAATCAGTTTCCATGTGTTTTCACACTGCTATGTTAAGCTTGATTTTACCAAAAATGGAATAGATAATAAGCTTAATTTTGTTTCGAGATTTGAGTAAAAACTTTGCTCTGACGCTCCTTGGATTTAGCCATATCTCAAGTTATTTTCTTAGCTGAAATACTGGGCACATGAATTGAACTCTTTTAGAATTCCTTTCTTTAAAAATGAATTTTTGATTCTTTTGGCTCGATATGTAATGAGCTTATTTAGGTGATTTCAGGTTAAGGCTTTAGAATTATTTGCGTATTTTTGAACCATCAAAATTATATAATGAGCAAAGAAGACGACGACAGAAAACCCTTCCTATCCAAAAAGTTTGATAAGTTTTTTACTGGCTTAGCGAATGCTTGGAGGTTTGTGCGAAGATTTTTCAGCGAGGTATTTTTACCTCCCTATGAGTTTAAGGAGATCGTGCATCAGTGTTACCGGATAGGGGTTGAATCCTTACCTTTAATATCATTGACTGGATTTATAGTTGGTTTGGTTTTTACTAATCAATCGAGGCCTTCATTGACTGAATTTGGTGCTGCATCTTGGCTTCCATCATTGATTTCAATTGCAGTAGTTCGAGCTATGGGTCCCTTAGTTACAGCCTTGATTGCAGCAGGAAAAGTAGGCTCAAGCATAGGTGCTGAGATTGGCTCGATGAAGGTCACAGAGCAAATCGATGCGATGGAAGTTTCTGCAACGAACCCCTTCAAATTCCTGGTCGTTTCCCGGGTTTTGGCAACCACATTTATGATCCCATTATTGGTGATGTATACTGATTTTGTAGCCTTGATGGGTTCTTTTCTAAGCGTAAACGCGAATGAAATGGTCAGTATGTCAACCTTCTTTGTGCAGGTTTTTGAGTCAATTACCTTTTTAGATATTTTCTCATCGGTTTTAAAGTCAATCCTTTTTGGTTTTACGATCGGAATTGTAGGTTGTTATAAGGGCTATAATTCTTCCAAAGGAACCGAAGGTGTGGGACAAGCAGCTAATTCTGCGGTAGTAATCTCGATGTTTTTGATTTTCATTGAAGAGTTGCTGGCACTTCAGATCGTAAACGCCATTCGTGCACTGTAAGCTATGGAAGAGAAAGTAGTAGAAATAAAAGGGCTTAAGAAATCATTTGGCGATTTGGATGTACTTCAAGGCGTAGATTTAGATCTGCACAAAGGAGAAAACTTGGTCGTACTAGGAAAGTCAGGTTCCGGAAAGTCTGTTTTGATTAAAATCATGGTAGGGCTTCTCAAACAAGACAAGGGAAGTATGCTGGTGCTAGGCAAAGAAGTTTCCCAATTGAAGACTAAAGAACTTAATCAACTTAGGCTCAAAATTGGTTTTTCTTTCCAAAATTCTGCCTTGTATGATAGCATGACCGTTCGGGAAAATATGGAATTTCCACTGGTCCGAAATGTAAAGGGGCTTTCGAAGAAAGAAATTACGTACAAAATTGAAGAACTTCTGGAGGCGGTAGGTCTTCCGCAATCCATCAATCAGATGCCAAGTGAGCTTTCAGGAGGTCAGAAAAAGCGAATTGGAGTTGCAAGGACTTTAATTTTGAATCCTGAAATCATGCTTTACGATGAGCCAACTGCAGGTTTAGATCCGATCACATGTATGGATATCAATAGTTTAATACATGAGATTCGTGAGCGGTACAATACCTCTTCAATAGTCATCACGCATGATTTGACATGCGCCAAGGAGACTGGTGATCGGCAGGCTGTATTATTGGACGGCCAATTTAAAGCAATAGGGACATTTGATGAGGTTTTTGCACACGCTGAGGATCAGCGCGTGAAGCTATTTTACGATTATAATTTTATCAATATATGAGAGGTGAAAATAAACGTTCGGTCTTTGTAGGCGTTTTTGTCTTCATTGGTTTAGCCATTTTAGTGGTTGGAATCTTGACCCTTGGAGGTCAGCAGAAGAAATTCGTGAAAGCGATCCATTTGAAAGCAGTTTTCGATGATATCGGTGGTTTGCAAACAGGTAATAACATCTGGTTCTCGGGGGTAAAAATCGGAACAGTTAGAAAAATAAATTTTTACGGGGACTCCCAAGTAGAGATTGAGATGAATGTAGAAGAGGCTGTCGTGGATTTTATCCGAAAGGATTCTAAGGCGACGATCAGTTCAGATGGTTTGATTGGGAATAAGATCATTGTGATCTACGGTGGAACGACTTTAGCTCCTCCTGTACAAGATGGAGATCGTTTGGAGTCTGTGATGCCACTCGATACCGATAAAATGATGGAAACGCTTCAGGTAAATAATGAAAATTTGGTAGAGATTACCGCAGATTTGAAAACCTTGACATCTAAACTTGCTGCCGGAGAAGGAATTGTAGGTGCTGTGATGACTGATTCTACCTTGGCAGAAAATTTCCGTTCGATTCTTAACAATCTCAACACGGCCTCAATCAGTAGTAATAAGATGATTCGAGAGCTCAATACATTTACTGCAAAATTGAATACGAAAGGGAACTTATTCAATGATCTCGTTACAGATACGCTTCTAGTAGGGGAGATTCGAAATACGATGGAAAGCTTCAAGGCCACTGCCCAAAACAGTGAGGAGATGACCGAAGAACTGAAAGCAATCACTTCTAAAATCAACTCGGGAGACAATGCGATGGGACTGTTACTCAACGATAAAGAGTTTGCCCAGACTTTAAAAAGCACTATGGAACGTACTGATTCTGCTGCTTATAACCTCAATAGGGGTTTGGAAGCTTTAGAATATACCTGGCCATTCCGCGGAGGTTTTAAAAAGAAGGCAAAAGAAGAAGCCAAATCAGATAATTAAAAATCACCTTAATTTTTATCATTTAGCCCGCAATCGATATTATTGCGGGCTTCTTTTTTTTCAGACTCGTTAGCGTTTTTGGTTTCGGTAGTTTTTCCTGCAATTGAGTGCGCGACCATACTGATAGGGAAAGAATCTGAATCAATCGAATCATGCACCTTGATCGATATCAGCCCAAACTATTTGCTGAGAAATACGTGATCCAATGTCCATCTGAAAATGGTTTTTTTTCATGGGATGTGTTGAAAGTCCCCCTTCCTCTTCTCAGATCGACCAATTTTGAGGCTTTTAGAATAGCTAGGTGGTATAGTTCCAGGCTCAATCATTCATATCTCTGATTACTAAAGTTTGTTTATTGTAAGTTTTTACTAGTGCTCCCGCTAGAAAAATCTCAGCATCCCGATCCTTTCTTTTTGGATTTTGACTTGTTACAAGGTGTGTAGTATGAATGCCATAGATTTTATGGCTTCACCAAATCGAGCAATTTTTGGCACTTTTTGCTGGATTGACAGACATTAGCTTCAAGAATATGGATGGAAGAGGCGCTATCAAATTCAACCGAATCAATCATTTTTGTTTCAATGTGGGGAAAATGGAATCACCTTAACAAGGAGAAATATTGCCGAGCCACCCAGAGTCAAAGGAAAAATCCAATATCCCATTCGGAGTGTCTTTGGCGATAAAATAATCCAAAGACAGATGAGAGTTAGGACGACCACCAGTTTAGGAAAGAGTGGTTAATCAAAAAATCCGAATCTGCCAATAATTTCATTTGAGTAAGAGAATCAAGGCAGTAACCATTAAAAAAGCACTAAACATTAGTTGAAAAGTCTAAAGAATTTCAGGCTGTTTCATTGAGTGAGTTCGTCATTTTTATCCATTAAACTAAGATATTTTTTAATTTAAGGAATTCAAATGCCTTAAATTCAGTATAGTGTACATACCTATTTTTTACATTAAACTTAATAATATGAATCAAGATCATTTTAACATCCGCACAATTTTAAAAACCGACGAAGGTGATTTGAGTTATTGGAGCCTTCAAAAGCTTCAAAATTTGGGCAAAAATATTAATCATCTTCCTTTTTCAATTCGAACTCTGTTAGAAAATGCACTTCGGAATTTTGATGACTTTGCAATTACCAAAGCTCATCTGGATACGATCCTAGCATGGTCTCCAGAAGCTTCAGACAAGGATATCTCTTTCAAACCTGTCAGAGTATTAATGCAGGACTTTACTGGTGTACCTGCAGTAGTAGATATTGCTTCCTTGAGATCCGAACCTAAACTGAAAGGATGCAAGCAAAATCAACCCATTGATTCCAGTCGATCTCATTATTGATCACTCTGTCCAAGTTGACTTTTTCGGTACCAATTACAGCTATGAGAAAAATGTAGAAGTTAAATATGAACGAAATTCAGAGCGATATAAATTTTTAAAATGGGCCCAAAAATCCTTTGATAACTTCTCTGTAGTTCCTCCGGGGATGGGAATTTGCTATCGGGTTAATTTAGAGTATCTCGCAAAAGGTGTCACGGTGAAAGAGAGAAAGTATTTCCTGATACCCTAGTAGGTACAGATTCGCATACGCCTATGGTAAACGGCATAGGAGTAGTTGGTTGGGGAGTAGGAGGAATCGAAGCTGAGGCAGCTTTGCTTTGTTAACCGATCTACTTTATCATACCTGAGGTCATAGGATTGAAGCTTTCTGGTAAATTACCTGCAGGAACTACAGCTACGGATATGGTCTTAACCATTACTGAGTTACTCCGAAGACATAGCGTTGTTGGGAAATTTGTCGAGGTTTTTGGACCTGGATTGGGTCATTTGTCGGTTCCAGATCGGGCTACTATCTCCAATATGACTTCTGAGTTTGGCTGTAAGGTCACTTATTTCCCTATTGATTATCGTACGTTGGACTACATGGGCAAAACCAATTGTTCTGCCTCTCAGATCAAACTTGTGGAGGAATATTGCAAAGCAAATATGCTTTGGCGTAAAGATGAGGATTTGATTAATTATTCATCCGTAGTAATACTTGACCCCAGGTCAGTAGAATCAACTATCTCAGGACCAAAGCGTCTTCAAGACAAAATCTTATTGAGAAATTTTAAACCGCGTTTTGAAGAGCTACTTCAGGAGGCTCATGGTAGATCCTATATTCCAATTGATAAGCGGGAAGAATCTCGCTGGTATACCGAGGGTGGTGGTCAAACCAATCAGACTAGTACGAAGGCGACCAATGTTGGCGTGGAATATGAAACGAAAGTCAAAAATGGCTTAAAAACAATCATCGTAGAACTTCATAATGAGAAATTTGAACTATACGACGGTTCTATCGTGATCGCGGCAATTACCTCCTGTACGAATACTTCTAATCCATCTTTGATGCTCGGCGCCGGACTAGTAGCACGAAAAGCACGAGAACGAGGGTTGGATGTGAAACCATGGGTAAAAACCTCATTAGCACCAGGATCTAAAGTAGTGACGGACTATCTCGAGAAGTCAGGATTGTTAGATGACTTGGAAGCCTTGAAATTCCATACCGTAGGCTACGGTTGCACTTCCTGCATTGGCAATTCAGACCCTCTACCAAGACATATTGCCAAGGCAGTAGAGGACAATGATCTAATAGTGGCTGCAGTGCTCTCTGGCAATCGGAATTTCGAAGCTCGAGTACATCCTCAGGTGAAGATGAATTACCTTATGTCACCTATGCTAGTGGTAGTTTATGCGATTGTTGGTAGAGTTGATGTGGACTTATACAATGAGCCTATCGGTTTTAATCCAAATTTAGAATCGGTATATATTAAAGACATATGGCCAACTGATGAAGAAATAGCTTAATTCAGCCGAAGGGTTCTCTCACCTGACGATTATGAAAAGAATTTTGGGGAGATTTTTGAAGGGGATCACTTTTGGAAGAATCTCGATTCCGGTGAGGGAGAAATCTATCCTTGGGACGATAGCAGCACTTATATCAAAGAAGCTCCCTTTTTCAAATATATTACTTCTGAAGCAACTACACCAAAGAATATAGAAAACGCTCATATCTTACTAAAATTGGCCGATTCGATCACTACAGATCATATTTCGCCAGCAGGATCTTTTACGGATAATTCTCCTGCTGGTCAATATTTGAATAGCCGAGGTGTACAGCGTCCTGATTTCAATTCCTATGGATCGAGAAGGGGAAATGACGAAGTGATGGTTCGAGGTACTTTTGCCAACGTTCGGATCAAGAACCAACTCAGCGAGCAGGAGGGAGGCTTTACCAAGTACATACCCGATGGTAAAGAGATGAGCGTCTACGATGCATCTATGAAGTACCAGGAAAAAAATATTCCGCTGATAGTGTTAGCTGGGAAAGAATACGGATCTGGTTCTTCAAGAGATTGGG
>JBLGAM010000153.1:0-7309 GCA_047612305.1 Planctomycetota bacterium
AAAAAGCGTTTAAGATATACTACATAGGTTTCTTTTCCTCCGATATATACTTCCTCTTTTTTTGACTTCATCGCAGCAAAGATTTCTTTGGCACATTTCTCTGGACTCATACCGTTTGCTTGAGCTTGATCCATTTCATTAAGTGCAGTGCCATCGGCGGTCAGTGCATTTACTGATACGTTGGTACGAATAAACCCAGGACATATCAGCGTAACGTGAATTTGATCTTTGAAATGCTCCGATCTCAAGGTTTCGAAGAAGCCATGAAGCGCATGTTTTGATGCCGCATAGCTTGATCGAAATTGAGTTCCAAATTTCCCGACTAATGAAGTTATGACTCCAAAATGCCCAGATTTGTTTGTAATAAAATGTGGGAGTAAAGCTTTGGTCAATGCCACTGTTCCAAAGAAGTTGACTTCCATCAGCTTTCTGTCTACGGATAGCGGAGTTTCAAAAATCAACGAACGTTGGCTTATCCCGCCATTGTGAAGCATGATGTCTATTTTCCCGAAGGCTTGTATAGCTTGAGTTGTTTTTTGCTCAAAAGATGAAATGGCCGTCAAATCCAAAGGCAATACATAGCAACTTTCGGGATGAGGGCTTTGGGCTTTAACTTGTTGTAATTTATCACCATTTCGTGCTGAAAGAATCACTTGATACCCTTCACCATTATAGTAATAAGCAGCTGCTTCTCCTATTCCTGAAGATGCTCCAGTGATCCAAATGGTTTTTTTTGACATATTAGGATTTAATTCGGCTATAGTTCACAAAAGAGAAGGAGAATTCGTGCTTTTCATCTTTAGGATGAAATTCCCGAAATGTTTCCTTCCAATCACTATGATCAAATTCTGGAAAATATGCGTCTCCATGAGGACTGGCGTCCACTTCGGTCAACAGAAGTTCATCGGCTAGGGGAAGGGTAAGTGAATAAATCTCTCCACCACCGATTACATAAAGTGTATCGATTTGGGCCTTATTTGCAAAAGCAAAAGCTGACTCCACCGAATCAAAGACATAATGCCCTTCCGGTACTTGATAGGATGGATTTCTGGTGATGACCAAATGGGTTCGATTGGGAAGAGGCTTATCGAGTGACTCAAAAGATTTTCTTCCCATAAGGATATAATGGTCGGAAGTAATGGATTTAAAGCGCTTAAAATCAACTGGTAATCGCCATACCATAGCATTTTCGTTGCCGATTACGTTGTTTTTTGCCAAGGCGGATATAAGGGAAATTTTCATTTTCAAAAGTCTGTTTCTTGAAGATAACAGGCCTCAAATTGATAAAAAACTATTAGGGAGATATTTACTGTTTCTTCATAACCATCATCATATTTGGATGGTCACTCATTTTGAATTTCTGAGGGGCAGAGAATTGAATATCAATGACTTTCCTTTTCCGTCACTAGTTTGTAATTCCAAAACTAAAAATCATGTAAATTCATAAGAACACTCTGTCGGCAGATCCTCTCCTAGACCTTTCATCAATTTTCCCATGTTGAAATTGATCAGGAAATTACTGTTCTTCTCACCATATAGACCTTCTAACTGCTTTTTAGCTGATTACGGATAATCATTTTTTCGACCTCTTGCTCGACCTTTTTTTCGACGGTATTTTCCATGCCTTGATAAACGGCTTGGTTGAGGTTTTTGATGAATTGGGCCTCAGCTTGGAAAGAAATAGAAATAACAAGAAGGATTAAAAAATTAATTTTTTCTAAAATTCTCATAATAAGCTTGTTTAAAAAATTGAGATAATTGTCTTAAGTCCAGAAATATAAGTTCTAATTTGAAATCATCTTATGCTTGTTGCAAGTTTGTACCCTCTTAAAAAGTCACCAATCTTCATCCGTTTTTTACCCTCAAGTTGAAGTTCAAGGATTTCTAAGCTTCCATCTCCAGTTTGAAATTTCAAAAATGTTTTCCCATCTGAGCTGTAGTTTCCCAACTCTATTTTTGATAAGTTTTCTTCAGACACTGCAGTTTTAAATATCTTACAGTTTTTACCATCCAAAGAAGTCCAAGTAGCAGGATAAGGTGAAAGGCCACGAATCAAGTTATGTATTGAATCAGCTGAATTCGCCCAATTTATTTCTCCTGTTTCCTTGAATATTTTTGGAGCATGATGCATTGCTTTTGACTCATCTTGCGGAAGTGCAACTACCTCATCTGCTGCAATCGCTTCCACAGTTTTCAAAACCAGTTTTGCCCCCAGTTCCATCAGTTTTTCATAAAGTGAACCCAAATCATCTTCAGGAAGTATTGCTACTTTTTCTTGGTAAATAATACTTCCGGTATCGATTTCATGCTTGAGGAAAAAGGTCGTCACTCCAGTTTCTTTTTCTCCATTAATAATCGCCCAATTGATCGGAGCTGCACCACGGTAATTGGGAAGCAATGAAGCGTGGAGATTAAATGTGCCAATGGGAGGCATATCCCAAACTGCTTCAGGAAGCATCCGGAAAGCAACTACAATTTGTAAATCTGCCTTTAAGGCCCTCAATTCATCTTGGAATTCTAGTGACTTTAAGTTGGTGGGTTGCAGTATATGTAAGCCATGTTTTAGCGCAGCTTCTTTGACCGGGGATGGGATCAACTTTTGCCCACGACCTTTTGGCTTATCAGGCGCGGTGATCACACCGACAACATTCCAATTATTTTTAGCTAATATCTCAAGGGCGGGAACAGCAAATTCTGGCGTTCCCATATATATGATTCGTAGTGAGCTGGACATCTTTGGTAAGTTCTTAGCTGGGAAATTTGTTTAAAAAATCGGTTTTATAAATATGCCTTAATGTATTTCAACCAAATTATTCATAGATCAAATATTTTTCTCTCAACTTCTTATAAGAGTCAAGGTCAGTTTGCCAAGAAGCCTCAATTTCTAAAGCAGTTTTACCTTCTAGAATCATCTTCTTCAATTGATCAGTTCCGGCAAGGGTATTGAAGTAATTGCTAAAAAATGCTTTTCCTTTATCCGATTTTTGATAGGCATCCAACAGATATTTCAAAGAGAATTGTTGATTGAGCGGCTCATTTCTCAAGTCAACACCATAGCAGACTTGGTCTTGAAGTGGTGGTGTTTTGGACATTCCATCTATCGAGATTGGTGTAAAAGTAAAATTTCCGAAAGCAGGATCTGGATAACCATAAGTCTGAAATGGGAAAAACGTGCCTCGTCCGAGTGATACTATCGTGCCTTCAAAAAAGCAGATGCTTGGATAAAGTCGGATGGAAAGATCATTCGGGAGATTTGGTGAAGGCTTTACTGGAAGATTGTAGCGCATATCATGTGTCCAGTTTCCAACGGGGACAACTTCAATAGTAGCTTGGAGACCTCCTCTGAGCCATTTTTCACCATTGATCATCTTTGCTAATTCTCCTACAGTCAAGCCGTGTACCACAGGAATGGGGTGCATGCCTACAAAACTTTCGAATCCTGGCTTCAATACTGGACCGGCGATGTAGTCTCCATTTGGATTTGGCCGATCAAAAATCATAACGGGAATACCATTTTCTGCAGCAGCTTCCATCACATAATGCATCGTTGAGATATAAGTATAGAACCTCACTCCAACATCCTGAAGATCAAAAATGATCAGATCTAAATCCTTGATTTGAGCGGCTGTTGGCTTTTTGTTATTACCATAAAGTGAAATTATAGGAAGCCCGGTTTTGGAATCAATCGTATTATCTACTTTTTCACCAGCATCCGCGACTCCCCGAAATCCATGCTCGGGTACAAATACTTTCTTAACAGAGATTCCTTTTTCCAATAAAAAATCAACCACATGTTTCTGATTGCTTCGGGTAAGAATACTCGTCTGATTGGCGACGATTCCCACAGACTTTCCAGAAAGTTTGGAAAGGTAAAGTTCTGGCTGGTCAGCCGCCGGTAGAATTTTTTTATCCTGTGCTTTTAACTCGACACCTGTAAAAATAAGAATGAGCGAAAGGCTGAAAATGTAAATAAAGGATGTGAGTTTCATTTGCTTCATGCTATTTTGCGGAGTGTTTCAACAAATTAACGCAGTCAATTGAACCTTTCCTATTTCATCGCCAAAAGAATCAGCTTCAAAGGCTCAGGTGGGTTTTCAGTCACTATCTATAAAATCGCGGTTGGAAGCCTTGCTTTGGGGCTTGCAGTTTCGCTGATCGCCTTCATGGTTTTAGGTGGCTTTCAGAAGACGATTTCTGACACAGTTTACGGTTTTACAGGACATTTTCAAGTTCAACGTTTTACCATGAGTAATGATTTTGAGGAATCTCCTTTTTCCTTAAAATCAGATTTTGCTCAAAATTATAAGCAGTTAGACCGAATCATTGGAGTCCAATCTTTTGCGCACAAAGCAGCTTTGATTAAAGGTGAAGATGAAGTAGAAGGTATCTTGATGAAAGGTGTGGGGCAGGATTTTGACAGTATTCGATTCAAATCCTATCTGATTGAAGGGCGATTATTGAAGATCCCTGAGGAGGGAACTTCCAATGAGGTCATGCTTAGTTCTTTTATAGCCAACAAAATGAATTTGAAGGTTGGTGATAAGATTACCCTATATTTTGTCCAGGAGCCACCTCGGTATAGGCGAGTGGAAATCGTGGGGATTTTTAGAACTTATTTGGAGAATTTTGACGAGAAAATTATTCTTGGAGAGCTTCAAACTATCCGAAACCTCAATGGCTGGTCAGGCGACCAAATAGGAGGTATGGAGATTTTTCTTAAGGACATTGATCACCTCCAATCTGATTATTCTGAGATTGAATCAGCCATCGATTACGATCTCAAATTGATCGATAGTGAGGAAAAGTATTTGGAAATTTTTGATTGGTTAAAGCTACTTGATACCAATGTCTATGTATTTATAGGCTTGATCGGCTTTGTCGCAATTTTCAATATGGCGGCAATCTTATTTATCCTAATCATGGAGCGAACCCAAATGATCGGTCTGCTTAAGGCTTTGGGAGCTTCGAATGCTCAAATAAGAAGGGTGTTTTTCTGGAATGGGATTAATATTCTCAGCCGTGGACTTTTGATAGGTAATGCTGTGGGACTGGGACTTGCATTTCTTCAGGATCAATTCCGATTTATCCCACTCGAAGCGGAAAGCTATTACATGAGCTATGTACCAATTGATTGGAACTGGCCCATTTTACTCTTGATCAATACTGGGATAATCGTTTTAACTGTGGCGATACTTTGGATTCCTGTAATGGTGATAGCTAAAGTTGATCCTATCAAATCAATCAAATTTGATTAAGCTTATAGGGGCTGAATAAACTCTTGACCTTCATCCAAATTACGCCAACCACTGCTTCTTTGAAGATCCCACTACTCATTTTAGAGGTTCCTTTGGTTCGATCTGTGAAAATGATAGGCACTTCAACTAATTTAAACCCGAGCTTCCAAGCGGTAAATTTCATTTCGATCTGGAAAGCATATCCGATGAATTTAATTTCACGCAATTTGATTCCTAGCAACACTCTTTTGTGATAACACTTGAAGCCAGCTGTAGCGTCCTTGATTGGAAGTCCCGTGATGAATTTCACATAGACACTTGCAAAATAGGACATTAACACCCTACCGATGGGCCAGTTAACCACATTCACTCCGGTAATGTATCGAGAGCCAATGGCTAAATCATAACCCGAAACTGCACAGGCCTCATACAAACGAATCAAATCAGATGGATTATGTGAAAAATCAGCATCCATCTCAAAAATATAATCATAACCTCTAGCCAAAGCCCACTCAAAACCAGTGATATAGGCTGTCCCCAGGCCCATTTTTTTATTTCGCTGAATAAGATGAAGTCTTGTGGAGAAATCTGATTGTAGCTTGTACACTGCTTGAGCAGTGCCATCTGGGCTACCATCATCAATTACTAATAATTCGAAATCCCCGTCCAGATTCATAACTTCTTGAATTATCTCAGGGATATTTTCAATCTCATTATAGGTGGGAATGATGACAAGTTTACGGTGCTTCATAGGGGGCAAAGCTTAAAAGTAAGGTTTACTCTTCATTTTTGAAGAGTGGGGACTATAATTTTTCTACTTTGTTTACTTTTGGCAAAATTTAACACCATGCAAAAGCCTGTTGCCATCGTGAGCTATGTTTCCACTGGCGCCTACGATTCCAATACCATCGATGAAGATGCGGTCCTTTCAGAACTTCTTACCGAACTCGAGATTCCCAATGAAATTATTCCATGGTCCGTTGTGGGTGAAGACTGGACTCGATTTTCATCCTTATTGATCAAATCGGTTTGGGATTACTTTGATTTCTATCCCGAGTTTCTCGACTGGATAGCTGCTCGACAGGAAGAAGGAATTCACGTTTTGAATGATTTGGATACCATTCGATGGAATTCTTCGAAGACCTATTTATTAGAAATTGAGGCAAAAGGTTTTCCTGTGATCGCAGGAAAATTATTGGAAAAAGGATCCGTTTTTGACGGAGATTCGATCTCTTCATCCATCAATGCCGCTACTTGGGTAGTAAAGCCATTAGTCAGTGGTGGAGCCAAAAACACGGTGAAAATCCACTTTGATTCTTGGCAGAATCAAAGTGCAAAAATTAATGAATTGCTGGAGCAGGAAGATTATTTGGTTCAGCCTTTTGTAAAAGAAGTACAGGAAATAGGAGAGTACTCTTTGATTTTCTTCAATGCAAAATTCTCTCATGCGGTGCTCAAAACCCCTGCTAAGGAAGATTTTAGAGTACAGCATTACTTTGGAGGGACGATTTTAGTTATTGATCCAATTCCGGAGTTGATGGAATCTTGTCAAAAATTGGTGAATGAATTTGCTTCGGAAAGCCTTTATGTTCGAGTGGATGGAGTTATTATTGATGGAGTATTTCACCTGATGGAATTAGAAATGATCGAACCCTATCTATTCTTGGGATTAGCGGATCAAGCAATTCCGAATTATAAGGCTGCTTTGAAAGCTCGACTTAAATAAAATCTGAATTAAACGCAGACTTCGGCTTGGTTTTGAGCATAAAGGCTACCCTTGGATGCTGCCAACTTAAGAATTTGGCAGCCTTCATCGTTGCCAAGCTTAGCCATGCAATAACCTTTCTTAGCCATTGCTTCAACATGGTTTGGATTTGCTTTCAATACAGCCTCAAAATCATCCAAAGCCCATTCTAGGTATCCAGCTTTCATCAATGCAAAACCTCTATTATACCTTCCAACATAATGGTCTGGCTCAAACTGGACATATGAATTGAAAGAAGCTGCACTGCCCAAAACATCTCCTCGAAGAGCTCTAACCATACCTTGATAGTAATGTACTTTGGCAAACTTGG
>JBLGAM010000154.1:0-7177 GCA_047612305.1 Planctomycetota bacterium
TTATATACACCTCTGGTGAATAAATGTCTCATGGTGATGTATAATCGCTCTATTGCGGCGCGGGATTCTTGGGCTCTAGTTCTCTTCATTCAATAATAAAATATCCGTTGGGTTAAATTCTGCAAATTTAGCCTGCCTAGGCCAATATAGCCTGTCTAGTCCATTTATTAAGCTTTGACACAATTATTACCTAAATAGAAACAGAAGAAAGTTGAAAATTAACTTACAGGAGCTTCTCTTTGAGCTGTACTCCTATTCCAAAAAACAACGTTGAGGTTCTTGTCAATGCTCCAAAACGAATCTCAGGTTCCAAAAATAGTTTTTCAGTGAGAGCCTATTTCTGACTGTTTTAAATAATGATACCAAAGCGAAGGAATAGCTTTTTGAGAAAGAATCTACGTTTACTTGATCCTTTTTGAGTTGATCCCACCCCACAAAAACATCTACCATAGGACCCAGAGACATCTTGTATTTGGGTAAATAATATCCAGACAAAATTGAAAACCTCAGATAATGCTCTCTTACGGTGACTAATTCTGAAAAACCCCACCGCCAGATTGGGAAACATTCAGAAACACTTCAAATCTATCCGACCGGTAATAATCCCGGTCTCTAATCCACTTTTAGGAGTGGATTTCCGCTCCCAAACAAATCCAGCCAGTGGATAAATCCGAATATCATTTAAGTACTCTCCAATTATACCAAAACCTATAAAATCTTCTTAAATATCCTGAGCCTGAATCCAAGACGCACTAGGAGATACAAGTAAGAAGCTTACCATAAGAGTTTTATATAATTGGAAAATTATCCTCTGTTGAAATCAATAATTGAGAAGTGAAACCTAAGAATTCAATTTGTAGAAATGGACTAAATAGGTTAAACACAAAAGAAAAATATTTCCCCATCAGTTTCAGCTGAATTAGGATTGATTTTATTCCACGACAATGAACCTACCCAATCATTAAAAGGATTCAAAACAATGTAAACTTAGATTAAGGAATTAGACGGTCCTAAAACAGGATATTTTTTCATCTTCAACTATCACAAACGTAAATGAGAAAATTCTCACTTCAAATTAAGCATTGAGCAGTTCGCTAAAGAATTTTTTAAGCTTATCCACTTTTGGTTTCACAACGAACTGACAATAAGGCTGACCGCCGTTCAAGTTGTAGTAATCGTGGTGATCGCTTTCCGCAGGATAGAAATTAGTAAATGGAGTAATCTCAGTCACAATTGGTTTATCAAAAATCTTGGAATCATTAAGCTTCGACTTCAGGTTTTCGGCGATCACTTTTTGAGCTTCAGTATTGAAAAAGATAGCTGAGCGATACTGTGGACCTGCGTCGGCTCCTTGTCTATTCAACGTGGTGGGATCATGAGTACCCCAAAAAACTTCAAGAATTTGTTCTAAAGAAATCACTTCGGGATGAAAGTATACTTCGATCACTTCAGCATGACCTGTAGTACCATTGCAAACTTCTCTGTATGCAGGCTCTACCACAAATCCTCCAGCATAACCCGAAATAACTTTTTCGACTCCATTTAATCGTTGAAAAACAGCCTCAGTACACCAAAAGCAGCCCGCGCCAAGTGTGATGAGATCCAATCCTTCAGGAATAGAAATAGATGTTTTTGGGAGTTGAAGTTCTTCTGACATAATATTTTTAGCTCATTTGGTATGAAAACTTCAATTACTTCAGATTAGTTTACTTGGCTGCTGGATTTTCAGCATTTCGAAATTTTCAGGAGATGGGTTTACCGATTTTCCCTCAATCATTAAATCCACTAACCCAGCTTGATGCATAGCGATTAGTGTATCGTAGAGATCTGGTAAAAATACTTCCCAATCCTCAGGATAAAGTTGCTGCACCACCTCTGCTGGCATGAAACCTTCTTTTTTTCGCTGATGCATCAGTTGAAAAATACCAGTTCGAAGCACTTCCATGATTTTTGGTTTAGTTGCAGACCATCACAAAGGCTGGAGGAAGATTTTTTAGTGTAAAGCTGGTTTTTACTTTACCAAAATACTTTTTGAAAAGATTCTTCAACAAATAGGAATAACAAATCTGTATAAAAAACCCAGTTGGGTTAAGTGCTGCCTTAGCTGCTTCCAAAATTTGATCTTTGACCTCCATAGAGATCAAGCTGAAAGGTAAAGACGAAAGAACATAGTCTACCTTTTCACCATTGAGATATTGATTGATATTCGCGGCAGAATCATTAATTATAATCACATTTTCCTGCGGAAAGAGCTTCTCCATCGAATCACAGAATGACTTATTTATTTCAAAAACATAAAGCTTAGCTTCTGGAGACATTTTGCTTATTATACCATGTGAAACACTTCCATCTCCACCACCCAACTCTACAATTATGCGGGCATTTGGAATATCTGCATGGGACAACATTTTAGCTACCAAAGCCTTAGAACTAAATGTCAAGGCCCCAGTCGTATTTAAGTTGGATGAGAGCTCCACCCACAAATCTGATTTATTCATATTTTTTTTTCAGGCCTTGAAGATATTCTATTTTGCCCTATCTTTTCACTACTATAACCAAAGAATTCCCGTGAATATGGCCCAAAAGGCTGAAATTTATCCAAGTTTACCTATAAAAATTCAAGCTGCCCTAAAGAATTTTTGAAGTATGTGGTTGTTCTTCATTATTCTAATGATTAGTTTTTGGCTACTGGAATTGAAATTGGTTTTTAATGCACTCCTGCTCCAATTTGGGTTTGACGAGCTTTTGATTTTTAGTCTCATAAATGACTTCAGCTGGTATTTATATATGGTAGGTATCTTATTGGTCCTACACAGTATTCTCACCATTTTCTCTCTGAGAATAGCTAAATGACTTAGTAAATTACTTTTTTTTCATTGGCCTTAGGAATCATCTTTCCCCAGACGCTTTTGCCTTTGATAAAGTCCCAATGGCAAATTAATTCCCTCCATACGATCTTTGGATTAACTAATAAAAGCTTGATTAAAATGGTTAAAATCAAACGATTTTAGTCCTCTTTTATCTTTCCAGTAGCGCCATTTTCATTTTGAAATCTGTATCCGTGCCGAGGAAACCTAGGATAATTGCTTCTGAACTTTTATCACCTAGACTTCCAGCTACTTTTGTTCCTAACTGTTTGAATCGCAATTTTGGGGTCAGAAGACTTCATAAAAGAATTGACTAGGTCTGTATAACTCATTACTCCTATTGCCTCAAAAGTTTTTAGAATTTCAATTTTTCCCTGTTCAGAAGCATGGTCGGCAATGCTTCCTAAATTTTTCGCCAAATCGACTCTTTCAACTATCCTGATTAGCTTATATCCTAAAAGACTTACTGTCTTTTTTTTAAATTCTAATAGTCTTGGAATCAAAAGATTTCGAGCTGGGTAGAGGTATTTGATGATCTTCAAATAATTCATCTGTTGCCAATTCAAAAATGAATATCTTAAGTTTATAATAAATGACAGATTTACTTCTCATGAAAGATTAAGAAAAGTAGCATTTGCATTGCTTCTAATATCAAAATTCTGAGAACATAGTTGTTTCTTTACCAGAGGCAGATATTCATCTAAATCTATTTCATTGATTTGAACATGTTCACTTACAATGAAATCCTATCTTTTTACTTTAGATTCTGTAATTTTATAAAGCCCTGATCGTGCTCTTGGTTGGTGAGAAAATCAAAAAAGGTGGTAGAGTCAGAAAAATAGGTTTTCCCCTGAGAAAATGAAAACTGCGAACTCGTTATCATCAAAAGCAGTGACCACAGTAATTTTTTCTTAGTTACTTTCACGATACTTTTTGAAGGATTCGTTTGACCCGGATAGTAAGCTCATTCGGATTAAATGGTTTAAAAATAAAATCAGAAACTCCAAAGTTGAATGCTTCTAATACTACCGACTCCTCTTCATCCAGTGAACTCAACACGATAATGCGAGTATTGGGTTTTTCTTTGCGGGCATGATGAATTATCTCGATACCATTTTTAAATGGAATCATCACATCAGTTATAATCAGATCAAGATTTTGGGTGTTAATCGCATGAATTCCTTAATTGCCATCCCTGAATAAAATGGTTTCATGACCCTCCTTATTCAACCGAAATTCGACCAAAATTGAGATAAGTAAATCATTTTCAATGAGTAATATTTTTTTCATAGTGTAACTAAGGGCAATACTGAAGACAATATCTCTGATACAAATCAAATACTATTTTACCAATCAAATAAATTTGAAAAATGGGTCTAGGCTTTACTACTGATCGAAATCATATTTATCTATTAAAAGATGCCATTGATCAAAAAATAGGTGTGAAAAAAAAAATCCTAAAGGATTCCGAATTCTCATGTATTAGCTTGCTCACTTAGAAAAATCCAGAGAAGTGAATAAAATATATCGATTGAAGGAATTTAACTAATTGCTTTTTAATTGTGTTATTTTAAAGAATAATTATCAACCTAATCATTACTTATGAAAAGAACGCTACTCAAAGCAAGTGTTATTTGCATGATGCTTGGTGGCTGGATGATTTCCTCAGTAGGCTTTGCCCAAAGCGATCCCACTGGCAAGAAAAGAATCACCAGCTCTTATGCAATTACCAATGCTACAGTTTTTCCAGGGCCTGGAAAAGCAGGTGTAAAATCAACTATTCTGATCCAAAATGGAGTCATCGCAGGAATCGGAACCAATCTTAGGATTCCTAAAGAAGCAAAGCTTATTGCCGGGGATTCGTTATTTATATATCCAGGCTTTATTGATGGAGCTAGTACTGCAGGGATCACCAAACCTAAAGATCCTGAAAGACCCGAAAACTTTGTTTCTTCTAATCCCTCTAATGAAATTGCTGGTATTACTCCATGGAGATCAGCCGTGGATCAATATGCTATGGATAGCAAAGTAGAAGAGCTACGAAAAAGTGGATTCACTATACTCCAAATCGTCCCTGAAGGCGGGATGATAGCAGGAAAAGCTGCAATTGTGGTTTTAGGGCATGAGACTTCTTCCAATTTGATTAAAAAAAATACAGCATTAGCAGCTAGCTTTAGGGGAAGTCGAGGAATGTACCCAGGCACAGCTGCTGGAGTAATGGCAAAGTTTCGAGATGTCTACAAGAATGCAGAACTGACCAAAATCAATTCAGATAAATATTCTGCAGTCCCTGGAGTAAAAAGACCTGCTATCGATGATACCTTTTTGGGTATGAAAGATGTGATTTCTAAATCGACTCCCGTCATGTTCTCAGCATCATCGGAATTAGAAATAAGAAGAGCTCTGAAGCTTCAAAAAGAACTAGGATTCAATCTTATTCTGACTGACTTGGAAAACTATGAAGGAGTGATTCCTGAAATGAAGGCTTCTGGTGTAAATGTTTTGATTAAAGCTGAAGTTCCGGAGGACAAAGCGATAAAAGCTCAAAAAGAAGATGCGTCGGAAGATGTAAAAGTTCAATATGCTCGTGTTAGAGAATCTTTTGATAAAGCGATTGCCCAAGCTGGTAAATTAGAAGCAGCAGGTATCCCATTTTCCTTCACCACTATTGGCGTAAAGACAGGTGATATTGGTAAATCTTTGAAGACTATGATAGATAATGGTTTATCCGAGACCGCAGCTTTGGCTGCTCTCACTACCAATCCTGCAGCTATGATGGGACTGAGCAGAGAAGTAGGAACCATCGAAAAAGGCAAAATGGCCAATTTGGTTTTGACCACTGACACACTGTTCAAAGAAGATTCCCAGATCAAGCATGTCATTGCGGACGGTTATATTTTCGATTACGAGATAAAAGCTAAGAAAAAGGCTTCTGAAGTTGGAGAAACTGCAAGCGGTGTCAAAATATCTGGAAACTGGAATTATACCACTGAAAGTCCAGCCGGTAGCGGTGGCGGTGTTTTGGCTATCAAGAAAGACGGTAACGAATATTCTGGCACAATCACTTATGATGATCCAGCAGGATCTGGTAAAGCTACAGCACCTATCAAAGACGTAAAGTTGGACGGAAGCTCACTTTCATTCGCTTTTGATGTTAATGCAGAAGGAATGGCCATCGTTGTAGAAATCACGGGAACCATAGACGGTAAATCCATGGATGGAACCATGTCCATTGGACAGTTTGGTTCTTTTCCTTTCGAAGCGACGCTCACTCCAACTCTAACTGCAAATTTGTAAAGACATGAAAAAGATAAATTATTTTCTGGCTGCACTGTTGGGACTGAGTTTTTCATTTGCCTCAGCTCAAACCCCCAAAGGCAGCGTATTAATTAAGAACGCAACAGTACTTACTGTTACCAAAGGAACCCTTCAGAATACTGATGTTTTGGTTCAAGATGGAATCATCAAAAAGGTAGGCACAAACCTATCCGCACCTTCTGGAGTGGAGACTGTAGACGCTACAGGCAAATATTTGATGCCAGGGATTATCGATGCACACTCTCACGTAGGACTTGATGTGGTCAATGAGGCTACCTCCCCGATCACGTCAGAAGTTCAAATGAAAGATGTGGTCAACCCAACTGAAATTGGAATCTACCGAGCGCTGGCTGGTGGGGTAACGATTTCACATGCGATGCACGGTTCTGCAAATGTAATTGGAGGTCAGAATGCAACATTAAAGCATAGATGGGGCACAAAAAATCCAAATGATATCATCATGATGGATGCTCCCCGAACGATCAAATTTGCATTGGGTGAAAACCCAACTCGTGTTCACGGACGTGGAAATGGAATTCAGCCTCGAAGTAGAATGGGAGTGGAAGCTGTAATCCGGAATGGATTTAACGAAGCAATCCAATACCAAAAAGCATGGGCAGATTACAATTCTTCTTCAGCTCAAAAAGGGAATACTGCAACTGCACCAGAATACAACGAGCGTCTTCAAACTCTTGCTGATATTTTGGATGGAAAAATCATCATTCACTGTCACTCCTATCGTGCTGATGAGATTTATATGTTGATCAACGTAGCTAGGGATTTCAATATCTCCAAACTTGTTTTCCAACATACCAATGAAGGTTTCAAAGTAGCTCCAGAAATCGCAAAGTATACCATGGGTGCGTCGGTCTTTGCAGACTGGTGGGCTTATAAATTTGAAGTGTATTATTCTACTGCTTTCAATGCAGCTATCTTGAATGCAAATGGAGCAATCACCTCTATCAATTCTGATTCTGCTGAGCTTATCCGTC
>JBLGAM010000155.1:0-7129 GCA_047612305.1 Planctomycetota bacterium
GACTTTCTAAACATTTTCTTTAAATTAAATTGTTACTGATTACTAAAAGTAGATATAGCAAGTTTTTATCAAAAGCTTCCTCTTACGGAAAAAGTAAAGTTTCTGCCGGGAGCTGTAAGTCCTGAACTATAGGGCCTATATCTCAGGTCTCGGATATTTTCGATTCCTGCATTGATTTCTAAAAATGAAAAAAGCTGATAGGATGAATTTAAATTGAAAATAGTCCAGCTCGGAGAATATGGTTTTCCATTTAAGTCTTTTGCATAGAGTTGCGGTTTGCCTTTCTCTTCCACAGGCATATTTTCAAATGCCACTTCAGTGCTATATTGACTGGTCAGTACGAACTTCAAATTTCCTTTTGCAAAAGTCAATCTAGTCATTCCAAAAGCAGGAGCGGCATGTCTTGAAGGGCTCGTGGTTTCATCGTCAAGCTCTTCGGTCCCTTTCTGCCAATTGTAGCGAGAAGTAAACAAAAAATGTCTTGTAATGGCTAGTTCGAATCCTGCTTGGATCCCCACTACTTCTGCAAAAGCCGCATTTTGGATTGCTAGAATATTACTTGGGGCAGCATCATAATCAATCACTGATTCTCCATTAAGCTTAAATGGCCTACGGACCATTGCGTCTTTAAGGATAGTATAATAGCCGCTAAGATCAAATTTGAAGCTCTGGTTGAAGTGTTTATTAACATTCAATTCTGCATTATAGGCATACTCAGGTTTCAATTCTGGGTTAGGTACGATTACCGATCCAGGTTGAGAATCAAAAATTTTACCAACATCATCTACATTTGGGGCACGGAAGCCGGTAGAAAGGTTTGGTGAAATCGTAAATGAAGGTTCTGGTGAATAGATTAATCCCAAACTGCCTGTCAAAGCCCCGAAGTTACTGGAGCTAGTGGAAAAAGGGAGTGGATAGAATTCTTGGTTGATGCTGTAATTAGCATTTAGCCCAATGTAATTGTATCGAACTCCAGTTTGAAACTTCAGTTGCTCGGAGAGTTCGGTATGCAAGCTTCCATAGATTGCAGCTGAGACCCAAGAGGATTGCGGATAGCGAGTGGTAGCAGGACTGATGGCTTGTGAGCTTATGTTTTCTCGATATCCTTCAGAGGTCACATCGTTGTAGATGAGTTCCATACCGTAGCTTATAAAACTTTCTTTTTGAATGTTTTTCACGAAGTCAGTATTCGCTGAATAAGCCTGCACTTTTTCAGTCCGTATGTTTTGGTTTAAGTTTCCAACTCTTCTATCGATTCTACTTTCTTCAAAATATTGATGTGCGATCTTGATATCAACTTGATCAAATAGTTTGGATTCACTTCGATGCATGATCCCAAAATTATTCATCATCCAGATTTGTGGCCCATAAGACCAAACTGCAAAACGTAAACCTGAACTCCCAGATTCGATCAATCTATCATATCTAGGCACATAGCCAGTTTGACTATAATGAAATCCATAGCTTAATTCGGTTTGCTCTGAGGCTTTGAATTTTATCTTTTGCATGATGTTGAATTGATCATAGCCACTAGTAATTTGAACTTTAGGGTCTGGGTTTTGTAAAGGAGAATCGACCCCATCTTGAATTCCCAAATAGAATGGTCTCAGGTATTCAGCAGGACCAAAGCCACCCATTTTTAGATCGCCGTAATCAAAACGGGTGAGACTCGTTAAAAACGCCCATTTTTTAGATTCAAATGCTACATGAGCATGGCCAGTGAATTCATTATTCGCTGAGCCAAAACGTGAGCTGAAGGTCCCAGACCATTTATTTTGAGAAGAGAAACTAGGGTCTAATGTTTGGAAAGACATTACCCCACCAATCGCATCACTTCCATACATTACTGAGCCTGGCCCAAACAGAATCTCTGTGGATGCCAGAGCAAACGGATCAAGAGAAATCACATTATGGAGATTTCCACTTCTGAAAATCGCGGTATTCATCCGAACCCCGTCTACGGAATAAAGTAATCGATTGGCAGAGAAACCACGAATCATCGGACTGCCTCCACCTTGTTGACTTTTTTGAACAAATATTTCTCCGCTACTTCCTAACCAATCCGCAGTATTCGCAGGATTTCTCAGGAGCAAGTTCTCAGCTTTTAAGACAGACACTTTTGAGGATACATCTTTACTGTTTTGTCTCCACCGAGACGCTGAGACCACAGCTTGGTCTAAGTTCATTAATCCCGACTTCATTTGGATCAAATAGTCAATGGCTACCAATTCAGAAATGGATAATTGGACCGTTGCATACCCTAACAACTCAAAATAAATTGATCCTTCCTTACGCAAGGTGCTAAGCTCTGCCTCCCCTTCATTATTGCTAAGGATAAAATTGGCAGGAGAAGAAGTGTAAATGATTACCCCTGGAAGATTTTGCTGAGTTTCAGAATCGATGATTCTGATTTGTTGGCAGTATGAAAATGAGGTGAATAAAAAGGTCAGCAAAAAAAGACCGTTGGTTTTCATGAGAATTTGTGGTAGGAATCAAAAGTCAAATTAAATGGATATTTATCATATCAACTTGGATTTTTGTTTAAATGGCTTTTTACATTTTATGTTTACACCATTTCGCTAACATGAATTCCCCAAGGTGAATATGTTTTTAAAATATTTTAATGATTAAGTATTTATATTTCAGTGATTTATAAGAAAAGTATATTGGTGTTCGTGAATAGTTATTTTCAATTTAATAGTGTCTTTGTCAAACTAAACTAAGCTATTTGAAGTTTTTTAATTGTAGTTCAATAGTTTTTTTGCTAAAAGGCTTGACTATAATTTTTTTCTAAAAAATGGAAGTCCCAGCAGTTCAGTTGGAGCGATTGTACCTGCCTTCGGTGTTACCTCCTTTGCAAATGCCAAAGCTGAAAAGTATGGAATTGGCTTTTCCAACCTATGAAAGAGCAGAGGATTATAGCAGCTCAGAAGTGAGAATAAAGCATCTTTGGATTAAACTTGGAGAGTCAGCAGAAAATCCTGATGATTTGTTGTTCTGCCGTGTACTGGCAAATGCGCCAGATCAACTCTTTGCTAACAATAATCAAGATCAGAATAGTAAGAACATCACCACTGACCAAAGTGCCATTAGTGTGTTGTCCAACATGTGAATAATGAAAAAGACCGGCTTAGGCCGGTCTTTTTTTATACTTTTCCTTTTAGCATTAGATTCCAATACATAAATGGTAATCCATATTTTTTCAAAAGCCACATGCTGTATTGCTCTTTGGTCGTGTCAACAAATTTTGAAATCAGTGGATCGCTATCTCTTACATTATCATATTTGAACTCAGCCAATAACATCTTACGATAGCCAGTTACGATAGGGCAGGAGGAATACCCTTCATAGGATTCAGAACCGACTTTTCCAGTTTGGATTAGTTGGATCAAATTTTTGACAAGTACAGGAGCTTGCTTACGGATTGCAGCACCTGTTTTTGCTGTCGGTAAAAATGCTATACCTGTGTGCAGAAAATATTTGAAAATCGCTTGTGTTGCATAGAATGAATATCTAAATCGACCCACCCTTTTTCTGTTCTATCTGGGATAGAAATTGGGGACTCTTGGATAGATTTTGGCGCAGTCTGTGGCGGTGCCAAGTGCAGCATATCATATTGAACCTTGATTTCCATTGCTCTCACAAGTTCTTCCCCTAAGAGATTTCCTTTCATTATTGTGCAATGACCCTTCCCAGACTTAGAATATTAAAATGTAATTTCCTGCTTTTTACCATCTATTTTAACTGATTCGTAAAACGGTTTGAAGATAATATCTCGATCATGGATGATTTTGTTCAGGGTCTTAGCGAAATCAGGAACTCCGAAAAAAAACGGTACCTGGAGTGGTAAAAAGGATATTAGTCTTTTCTCTAATCCTCTTCTTTCTGAAATACTCCTCAGCCAAATACATGATTTTTTGAGGAGCTCCTCCGCATTTGATTGGTGTTGTAGGCTGGGTAAATCTGCATTCCCACCTTTGAAATTTTCAAAAAACTGTCAAGTATGTTCAGGATTAATGTAGTTGGAGCAAACGACTCCTTTATCCCAGGGCCACTGGCAATCCAGGAAAAAGCTCAGGTGCTATGATTAATCCGGGAACTGGGATCAAATAATTGTAGGTAAACGAACCTGAATTTGCGGCAGTCACTTCAAGTTGTTCGGGATTAATTGCCGTTGCTTTATCCTTTATCCATTCGACATCCTTTGGAATATAATCTTCTTCATTATGTTCTGTTTCCTTAAAATCGAAAGTTCCTGCTCCTACTAAAGTCCAAGCAGGTTGATAGTAGTGCTTTTTAGAATGCTCAATAGTGGCTACTTGGAGTTTAGGGCCTTTTCGCTTAAGTTAAGCAGCAATGGTAATTCCCGCTGTTCCTCCTCGGATGATTAGAATTTGATAATGTTTCATAATTGCTTGGTCTAAAATAGATATTCAATCTAAATACCTGCAATGAATAATTTCGTGACAAAAATCACCTTGACTAGAATTTTATTACCTGAACTTTGGACATTTAAAGCACGTTTTCGATAAACTCCTTTATTTTTAACTAAAGAAAAAAATTCTTCCCATTGACTCAACTTATTTTTAATCCCAATGAATCCCACAGAACTTCAAGCTTTACTTCCAAATTTCACTGATCCCAACTTACTTCAGGCACTGCTTGACAAAGGGCAGCTAATGCATCTTGAACCAGGAAAGGTCTTGATGGAACCGGGTCAATTCGTGAAGATGGTTCCTATAATTCTTGAAGGATCAATTAAAATCCTGAGAATGGATGAAGAAGGAAAAGAGTTATTTCTCTATTATTTAGATCCGGGAGAGACATGTGCACTTTCCCTAACCTGCTGCACTGCAACCAAGCCTTCCGAGATTAAAGCGGTAGTAGAGGAACCAACCACTCTTATTGGAATCCCAATCTTGGCGCATGAGCAGTTTACAGATGAGTATAAGCAATGGAAAGATTTTGTGTCGAATACTTATCAAAGGAGATTCCATGAAATGCTCTTGGCATTGGATGCCGTCGCTTTTAAACGGATGGATGAGCGGCTGATGCGATACATTGTCACTAAAATGAAGCAATACAAATCCAACGAGCTACATATGACACACCAAGAAATAGCCAACGAGTTAGGGACTTCTCGTGAGGTGATATCCCGGTTGTTGAAGCAACTTGAGAAGAAAAAATGGATAGAACTTGGAAGAAATGTGATCTACATTCGAGATGATTTTGAGGAGTTGATTGCACGTTAACTCAAATCATGATCAAAATGGGAACTGTACTTTGATAGGCCATTGCTACCGAATGACTACTTTCTTGAAATTCCTTCCAGAAATTTTTATGTTGGTGGCACATCACCAAGATATTTTCTTGAGTCGTTTCGAAATAGCTGTTTATTTCTGCATTAGTTGAATCGGATTCTATAATTGTAATGGAAGTTGTTTTTAGCTGAAAATTTTCCCTTAGATAAGTGGCAAGGCCTAAGCAAGCTAGTTCGTCTTTAAAATCCTTGGCTGTGCTTACCTGTAGAAAACTGATCTCCAATCCCCAATTATTCGTAAAAGCAATCACCTGATGAAGCAGGGGCTTCTCATGATTTGAAAATTGCAAAGCCATAGTAAGTTTTCCGATCTGAGAAACAGGCGCTTTTGCTGGGACCACAAGGACAGGAACACTGGACTCCTTGAGTAAATTTTGGGCGGTACTTCCCATAATCAGTTTTTTTATTCTCCCAGAACCGGATGTGCCGATGACTATCATACCCACCTCATTTTGGATTGCCAATCGACTTATAGAGATAGATGCTGTACCTTCTTCGACTATTTTTTCAAATTCTAAGTGTTCGGATTTGTATTTCTTCTCGATTTCATCAAGCAATTTCTTCGCATCAGTATGCATTGAATCCAAAGCAATGGCAGCCTGAGAAGCAAAATCATAGATCAGTTCTACAATATGGACAAGAATGATGGTGGTTTTTTGATTTCGATTTAGACTCAAAGCAAGCTCAAAAGCTTTGATTGAATTTTCAGAAAAATCAACTGGAATGAGAATTTTCATGATATTGAGTTTTAGTATGGTCAATTTACGAGTTCGGAGAAATAATAAAAATGATTAAAGTCAGTAGACCAAATATTTAATATTCAGGAACTATTAGTGTTTTGAGCTTTAAATTTGAGGGGAACTGAAAAAGTAGTGTGTAACAAAAGTCACTTCTCGTAAAAGCGGCCCTAATTACATTTGTGGATATAATTCTAAAATAATAATAATGGATATCATTGTTCTAATTGGTTTTGCCTCTGCAATAATTATAGGAATAAGTTTGGGTCTGATCGGCGGTGGAGGTTCCATCCTGACAGTCCCCGTATTGGTTTATATTTTAGGTGTCGAGCCTGTATTGGCTACTGCCTATTCACTTTTTGTGGTGGGAAGCACTTCATTGGTTGGTTCTTTTACTTATATGAAAAAGAACTTGGTTGATTATCGAACTGCACTTGTGTTTGCTATTCCTTCCTTTATTGCTGTCTTTTTGACTCGAAAATTTCTTATTCCTGCTCTGCCTGATCCTATTTTTTCGATTAGTGAAATAGCCATTTCAAAAAATATCGCAGTTATGGTCTTTTTTGCTTTGATCATGCTTGCAGCTTCGTATTCCATGATTAAAGGGAAAAAGGATAGTGGTATTGATGTCGATACTAAAGTCAAATTTAATATTCCATTGATAGCGGTGGAAGGAGCCGTTGTCGGCGTGATTACAGGAATAGTAGGAGCTGGTGGAGGGTTTTTGATAATTCCTGCTTTAGTCTTGCTCGCTAGATTGCCTATGAAAATGGCAGTTGGCACCTCACTATTGATCATTTCGGCCAAATCACTAATAGGATTTTTGGGTGATTTAGGAAATCAGGTGATCGATTGGAAGTTCCTATTAATTTTTACATTGCTATCCATTGTCGGTATTTTCATTGGAAGTTCCTTGTCAAAAAAAATAAACGAAAATCTCTTAAAACAAGGGTTTGGATGGTTTGTTCTAACTATGGGACTTTACATTATCACTAAAGAGTTGATGGCAATTTAATAGCAATGCATGAAAGAATACATTCAGATAATTGCAGACGGGTACTTTGGTTATTGG
>JBLGAM010000156.1:0-7000 GCA_047612305.1 Planctomycetota bacterium
GCTTTGCCCAAAACAAATCTTGTCTGAGGCATAGGACCTTCAAATGCATCTACAAGGAGGATCACACCATCAGCCATTTTCAATACACGCTCGACTTCACCACCGAAATCGGCGTGACCAGGTGTATCAATGATGTTGATTTTAGTGTCTTTGTAACGTATGGAAACGTTCTTGGAAAGGATAGTAATTCCTCTTTCTCGTTCCAAATCGTTACTGTCTAGAATCAAATCGTCGAATTGTTGATTTTCTCTGAAGATTTTTGAAACGTGAATGATTTTATCCACGAGTGTAGTCTTGCCGTGGTCAACGTGTGCGATAATCGCGATATTCCGAATATTTAACATGCTTTGCTTATTGAGGCTGCAAAAGTACAAATAAAATTCTGGAGTAAGGTTATCGAATTGTGAAGTCTAGGGGTAAAAGTCTGAAATACCGTGAATTGGAAAGAATTTCTGCTTTTGGTTTAGGTTTTGCAAATCAAAATTTAAAAAAGAGTTTATCCCTCATAGATTGCTTGGAGCTTTTTGGTTTCTTCAATAGACTTATCTAGAACTCTAGGCAGAAGAAAGATTGAGAAGAATGACATCACAATAAGCAAAAGACTTATACCCATGAAAACTCCTTTGAAAGTAAAATCTATCACGTAATCTGGATTCTCAAAAAATCTTAATCCGTGAATATTAAGTTGTATAAATAGATTCAGGAGTACCATAAAATTGTTAGTGCTCTTAAAAGCTATATAATTTTTAAGGCTCTTGTTGACCCTATAATAGCTAACAACAATATAGATAATGCCTACAAAAAAGAAGAAAACAGCCCAAATAGGTAAAGTGAGTTCATAACCAAATGGTCTTGTGTTTACGCTCAGCCAATGCAGAATAAATCCTATCGTAGCTGGGTAGATGATTCTGTAGCTTGTGAATAATGCTTTCAATTCCTCCCAGAAGAATCTTCGATAACGTCTTTCAATACTTTTGGTGTAAGATTCTGCCAAATCAGAAAACCCAAAAATCCCGAATTCACTGTGCACGTTTCGAAAGGCATCATCTAGCGCTAAGCTTGGTTTTTCTTCTAAAAGCTTTTCCACCTTGCAGGCCACATGATCCAAGATCTCGTATTGCAGATCGATTTCTGGATAGCCCTTGTAGGAGATTAGTTTTTTGAGGGTGGTGATTTGGTCTTTGGTCAGTTTCATGCAGTTCGAACTTTTGTGATTTGAGTTGCTAATACCCTAAACCCGGCAGTCAGCATAAGGCAAAACCAGAAAGTCATACCATGTAATAAGATCTGATCTGAAAGCCCAGTACTCTGAAGCCATTCTAAGCGGAGAAAATATTGACTGAGACTTCCAATTAGAAATAGGCTGTTCCCGGCTGACATCACTTGCGAATTTCTTAATAAGCGTGTACTTAATAATCCTAGGATCGCCAGTAAAGTAATCACGATCATCATGGAGACTTTGATTAAAGTCTCTGAATACGCTGGATTTTGGGCTGCGAAAAGATTCATGAATCCCACGATCACCAAAGTCATCAATAGTACTTTGAATAAAATCCGGAAGTTGAGCATCTTTTTGAAAATGCTTTTAACCATTCCAAGGTGGGTATGAAGCAAGATTTCCCGTTGGAACTTCGATTCATTAAAATCCTTGAGCTGATTCCTCATGGCTTGCTCAAAACTCAACCCTCCGTTCATGTCCTTTTCAATAGCGCTAGCCCGGTGATCAAGTAATTCCTCTCGGATATCAGAATAGTAGATTCCTCCCTGCGAAAGCGAGGATCTGATATATGTGATCTGTTGACTGCTAAGCTTCATATTAAAAAAGGTTTGAGTTGAGATCTATAGACCTGATAAATAGCTCTTAATGACACCAACATCAGAAAGATGATGAAAGCTGTAATAATCGGGTGGTGATAGGCCAAACCAAAAAATTCCTCAAGACCTAAATATTCCCGGCCTTCAGTAAGAATTATCTGCCAGCTGAAGAAATTCGCCATTATGATCGACCATAAAGCATCCCGTTTGGCACTTCCATGTCTCTTGTTTTTAAAAATGGTTGATTTTTCTCCGATTGTGTCACCTTGATGATAAACCCAGGCTTGAAATGAAACAGGAAATACAAACCAAAGACAGACGACAATAAAGGTAATTAAATCTTCATTTTGGTAAAAAGTAAGTCCAATGAATGCAGCAATAACAAGAAATACAAAGTTGATTTTGAGGTCCTTGGTTTGGAAAGAAAACAAAGACCTGAAGTAGTTTTTTAGAAACTGCCAAATCATCAAATTATGGAATTTGACCCTTAGCTTAAAAATCTTCCATCTGCTCCAATTCAACTTCTCTTGTTCCCAAAAGCTTCCTACATCCTCCGAACCAGAGGCTTCAAACTTACAAAGCACATGATCTAGGATTTCAAAATATAGTTCTTCGAATCGAAACGATCTCTGCACTAACTTTCCCTCTAAATATTGAATATCCGATCTTTTCATGATTTGATCATTTTAAAGATCTTGAGATTTAGGGTGTTGGAAAGTGAAAAGGCGTAAATGCTCAAAAGCGTCGAATAGATGATCATCAATAGCATTCCAAAAATTTCAAAACCATGATTATTCAGAAATATTGAACCCGAGAGGAAAAAAGGATAGACAAGAGAAAATATAAGCCGATACCTATCTAGAGCAGCTTGCAAAATCACAGCTCTAGGCCGATGATAAGTTGGATCAAGTGTGAAGGAATAATAATTTCCCGAATAATAAAGGAGTGCCACTAAAACCAACAGACCTGGAAGGAATGAAAATGCGATCATAACATCATGGCTGATGAATTGATGGACAAAAAGAAGTAAAAAAAGTTGAGAGAAGACTAATAGAAGTTGCCAAAAATCTAATTTCCAGAATTTAAGTGATTCCATTTTAGCGCTTTTCATCTCTTTGCTGACGGTTTTTAAAAGCTCCTTTTCCATTCTTACCACCACGGACCAATTAAATTCATGATCCAAGGCCTCCTTTTTAATCGGAAATTCCTCCGCAGGTAATTGCTCCAATGCAGTGACATAGTGATCCAAGAGCTCATCGTAGATTTCCACATAAGCAATAGGTAAACTTTCAAGCTGGTCTTTGATAATTAGGATTTCGATTTCTGATAAGGTTCTTTTCATCGGAGCTAAGGTTTGATATTTTAATATGTGGTTTTTATTCAGCTTGATGTAGCGGAAGTTTTAATTCTTTTATAATCCCAATTAAGCACAACTTGAATAAGTGTCACTACATAGAATAGCACAGGGCCTACAATTATCAACAGCAAGATGCTCCCTTTAGGGATCGTGTTTTGGATTAGGTTGATTTGTTGGTTAGTCAGCTTCATGAATTTGTATTTTCAATTTTTTTGAAGTTTTTATTCTTGCTGATGCTACCAATAGGCTGTAAAGACCAATTATTACTAATCCTGTAATTAAAAAACCGATTATTAATGCAATAAATCCTGGGTTTCCCACCGGATCGTCTTGTAAGGAAAGTAAGAATATAAGTATACCACCGAAGCTGAAGAAGGAGCCTAATCGTTCAACAATGGCTGCGCTTAGCATTTTGACAGGCTTTTGTTTCTTTGGATCCAAATTTAGCGAAAGTCCCCGACCTTGTCTGAACCAGACGTAAACTGCCGTAACTATACACAGTATGGCAATACAGTTGAATAGCCCTTCCAACTTGAAAAGCATATAGGATCCAGCCGATAGCGTGATCATGACGATAACAAGGAACCAATTGAATTGATCTTTTTTCCAGAATTTCAGCGAATCCAATTGTATTTTACTCACTTCCTGATTGCTTGTTTTTCTGATGTTCTGCTCCATCTTTCTGACTATACTCCAAGCAAACGACTCGTTGAGCCGCGCCATTATCTTTTGAAATTCAGTTTCAGGGAGCTTTTCCAATTCAGAGACATAATGATCATATAATTCATCATAGATCTCTACAAAATAAATTTGAAGCACTGAAAGCCGACTTTGAATAACGGTCAGTTCTTCTTCTGATAGCCTTCTCATATCAAAGCAGTTTTAGATTTGATTTTCCATGCCTCTATCAGGGATAATAAATACCCAATGTAAAACAGGCACAATAAGAAGGAACCTATGGTGAAATAGGAGCTATCTAACCAAACAGCTCTGTCAAACAAAAGCCTTGGGATTAATACAAAAAGATAAAAAAAACTGAGAATCATTTGAGATTGCAACGAAATACTGGTTAGAAATGAAGACTGTACTTTGGAAGTTATTCCAATAGTATTTTTTATTCTTCTCACTTTCAGAAATGATTTTATGGCAATCAAACCAATCAATAGTACAGTTAAGCCAACAGGCACAAACGTGGCCACTCCTTTTGTTTTTCCCTCTAAATTTTGAAACAAGAGTATTAATACAATCACCACAAGAGCGGTACTGATGATCTTTGGCCAAGAGAAATAGCTTTTACTAATTATCCATTGAATTTTGAGGAGTTCTTTTTTTGTACTCTTCTCAAAATTCTCTTGAAGGGAATTGTAGTAGCTATATCTGAATTTTTGCTCCAACTCAAATAACTCATCTTTAAAATCAGACTCCTCAAAACTTTCCAGATGACTTACATAGTGATCATAAATCTCTATTAGGATTTCCGCAGAAGTCAAATCTTTTGCTGCAATTGCCCTCTTAACTTGGCCCAGTTCTTTATCTGATAGCTTTCTCATATCAAACCAGTTTTAGATTTGATTTTACAAGCCTCATAAAAGGAGAGTATATGGGTTACAAACATACCAAGTGCTAGTAATATTGCGATTATGAAAAAGAGGCTTTCCGTAGTATTAAACAATTCCACTAATGTTGGAATAGTAAAAATCAGCGTGTTCAATGTCAAAAACATGATTACAAACTGATTAATGGAATCAGGCAAGTAAGATGATTGAAGTGTAGTGTGACTTTTTAGAAGTTTCCTTATATCACTTACCTTTTTATAAGATTTGTACCAAAGCCATCCATTAAGTGAAAGCCCCGCCATAAAGGGAATACCTAGTACTAAGATCTTGGAAATATCCCCTCCATTTAACCAGAAAAAGATGAAAATACTAAAAAGTAAAACTGTCCACATCGCTCTTGGCCAAGTGAAATAGCTTTTCAAAATTGACCATTGAAGACGATTAATCTCTTTTTCCGCATTTTCATAAAAGTCAAGTTGCAGGTTTTTGCAGTACTTAGGCGTGAACTTCTGCTCTAATTCAAATAATTGCTCTTCAAACTCTGCCTCCTCAAAACGCTCCAGATGACTCACATAGTGGTCATAGATTTCTATCAAGATTTCCGCAGAAGTCAATTCCTTGACAGCGATGGCTTTTTTTACCTGATCTAGTTCTCGTTCTGAAAGCTGCCTCATATCAGTGCGGATTTGGTTTTTAATCTCCAAGCTTCAAAAAGAGTCAAGGTATAGCCTGTGTATAAAATGAAAAGACTGAAGCTAGCTATTAAGAAAAAAACACTGTCTAAGAAATTGGGTACATCTAGAATTTTTGGAACCAAAATCAGCAAGTTAAATGATGATGTCATTAAAGAAAATTGAACCATGATGGTGCTTAAATAAGACGATTCAATTTTTTTTTGAGCATTGACAATTCTTTTAATCTCCCTTACTTTTTTATAGGATTTAATCCAGATCCATCCACTTAGGCACAACACAACCACTAATGGAATAACTAAGATTAACCCTTTGGTTTTTGCTTCGATTGTGCCCCAGAAGAAAATAAAAGCGCATAAAAATAAAACTGTTCCCAGCATTCTAGGCCAAGTGAAATAAGTCTTAAAAAGATTCCACTGAAGATGGAAAATCTCTTTTTTTGAAGCTTTTAAGAACTTTGCTTGTAGTGCATGGCAATACGAGTAGGTAAATTGTTGCTCCAACTCTAACAATTGCTCTTCGAAATCCTGCTCTTCATAACTCTGTAGGTGACTTAAATAGTGATCAAAGATCTCCATCAAAATCTCTGCAGAAGTTATATCCTTATAAGCAATCGCCTTTTTTATCTGATCTAGTTCTTTTTCAGTTAGTGTTCTCATATCAAATCGATTTAAAAAATCAAATGTTAAAACCCGGTTTAAGGTCTGGCGTCAAAATGCGCTGGAGATTTTCTACGAAACCCTGCAACTCAGACATTTTGCTGGTAACTTCTTTCTGTCCATCCTTCGTTAGGCTATAGTATTTCCGCACTCGATTATCCACTTGCTCTATTTCTGTGGATAGCAAACCCTCTGCTTCCAGTTTATGGAGGGCAGGATAGAGTGCCCCTTCGGTGATTTTGATTTCACCAGCCGTAAGCTCCTTCACTTTCTGCGTGATTTCGTACCCATACATCCGATCATTCTCTTCAAGAAGTTTTAGGATGATGGTTTGAAGACTGCCTTTGATGAGATTGTTGTTTGACATTGCTGTGTTATTTACCTAACGAGCACTAATATATTTAAAAATTACATACATAAGAAATTGAGGTATTAAAATTTTTGGATTGAGAAATGGGGAAATGAAGAAATGGAGAAATGGAGAATGGAGAATAAGAGAATGGGAGATTGGAGAATTAGATAATGGAAGAATTGAGAATATGAAAATTAGAGAATGGAGATTTTGAGAATAGGGATAACTAATCTCTTCTGGGCTAGGCATAAGTGAATGCTAATATTCCTTGGGTTCTTAACATTCTAAATTTCCTTTTTCGCAATCTTAGATTGCCAATCCAAGAGGAGTGGTAAGGCTGCGCATCCATACCATTCCTTCATCTCCATTTTCAAAATTACAGCCTGGATTGAAGGATCAGATTCGGTAAGTCCTTCTGCTTCTGCGACACTTTCCACATTTAAAAAAACAGTCCTCGGAGTTCCTCATTTCCGAAAAATGGACCACTCAAAACAAGCTTCCTTTCGACTGCTAATCGAGTGACATTTGCTAGGTGTCCTTTCTGAAATTCCAGAAGTTTCTCGATTGAA
>JBLGAM010000157.1:0-6975 GCA_047612305.1 Planctomycetota bacterium
GTAGTATCTGAGCTAGGAAAATCAAAAAGCAAAGCAATTTTGGAGCAATCACTGATGGGTACTGTCAACGAGCTAAATCCTCGGCTTGAGAGTTTTGAGAAAATTGCCAAGGTGATTATCATGGTAGAGGATTGGTCTGTAGACAATGGACTATTGACCCCTACGCTAAAAGTGAAACGAAATAGAGTCGAAGCAATTCATAAAGATCGATATGGACAATGGTTCGACTCTAAAGAAAAGGTAGTCTATGAGTAATAAAAAGAGTAGGTGAAGCGGAAGAACTGTTTTTAGCTTCACCTACTTATTTTTTGAGTTTAAGCTCTTTGAGATCTTAACAACTCTTAAAAAAATGCTTCTGGGTAAGTCTAGCTTCGATTTCCTTGGCAGTCTTGGTGATGGAAAGGCCTCCCAGATTCGTACATCTCAAGGTGTTTGGGATACTTTTTCCTACCTCATACATCGTCTCAATGACTTCATCCAAAGGAATCAAGTGGTCGTAATCTGCCAAGGCCATATTTGAACAAGACAAGGCATTGGAAGCTGCCATTACATTTTTGTTTAAGCAAGGTGCTTCTACTCGATTCCCTATTGGGTCGCAGATCATTCCCAAAGAACTCTGCAAAGCCATGGAAGCGGCAGAAATACTTTGATTCAAGGTGCCTCCTGCCAAACTTACAATCGCAGCAGCAGCCATAGTTGAGCCCGAACCGCATTCTGCTTGGCATCCTCCCACTTCGGCTGCAAAGGTGGAATGTGCTGCGATAAACACCCCAATCAAACCTGCAATCATCAAAGCCTTTGTCGTGTCCTCGTCTGAAAGGCCCATAGAATCAGCTACTCCCAAAACTGCTCCGGGCATCGCACCACAGGAACCTGCGGTAGGAGCAGCTACGATCACTCCCATGGAACTCTTCACCTCCATGATGGCAGACACATACATGATGATCCGGTTTAAGACATTCCCGTCAATCAACCTTTTTTCTTCCATCATAGACTTGAACTTCACAGATTGAGGCCCCAAAATCCGATCTTCAAATTCAGTTCCTTTCAAGCCAGTTTCCACCGCATTCTTAAGGATGATTCGGATATCGTCCATTTTTGAAAGAACTTCTACTGAAGAAATATTACCTCGTATGCTTTCATATCGTACCGCCAATTCCCACAAGCTTAAATTCTTGCCCTCATTGTAAGCCAACATCTCATCGCAGGTGATGAATGGGACGGATGGATTTTTTCCAGCCCGAATCGGCAATACAGGATTGATTTGTTTGATTTGCATGACCCCTCTGATTGACTTCAACTCCTCCAGTAGCGTCTCCTCGAAAAATGCCTGTGAAGTAAGTGCTATAAAACCTCCTTTTTCAGTATGGATTTCCGCATCTTCCAAGATACCGGATTGCTGTAGGTAGTTGTCCAACTTTTGAAGATCAGATGAGTAAATCAAGGTGACAAACTTATCTCCTGCCATGGATACCTCTACCCCGTCAATTTCGACCACTTCTATCATTCCTCCACCAGTAGAAATAGCAATGACTTGATGAGTTTCCCAAGGATTAGTCAAGGTGATTTTATAGGTATTCGGATGGTCAGCCTGAATATCGATGATATTGATTTTAAAATTGATACCAGCAGCTCCTATATGCATTTCGGATTGAACCAATCGCTCGTCATACGCTTCCCATCCCAAAAAACCTCCAAACAAACCCATATCTGAACCTTGCTCTTTATGAGTAGTCGCCAAGGAACCGTTTGGATCAAAATCAATGATGATTTCAGACATTCTGCCATCCATCAAGTCATGGCATATCCTTCCTATTCTCAGGGCAGCGGCACAATGGGAACTCGATGGCCCTCTCATCACTGGGCCGATTACGTCATTGAAAATGCTGGGATAGTTCATGGATTATTCTTTTTGAGTAGACAAATAAACTTGGTTGAATTTCAGGAATTCTAATGTTAAAAATACACAGTTGATGTACTAGTAAAACCCTTGAAAACAACTTTACAAAAGCTTGATTTTTGTAAATAACAAGTTCCGCAAAACCTTCTTATTCAGCCTAATACAAAATCTTGAATTGAATTTCGACAAAGTTTTCCAAAAATCAAATAGCATTAAGCTCATATTAAATTCGAAACCTCACTAATCCTAGCTTAAGTTCTGAATTTCCCAATCTCAAGTCGGTGGGATACAAACCATGAATTAATTAGTATTTGGTCCTAAATATAAAAAAAACTCATTTAGCTCTCCCTTTATATTCACGTAACTACAGTCAATCTAACTCTTAACATTGGATCAGAAAGAAAGGAAATGTATTTTCATTAGCTTATTGGATAAATCAGAAAATATTTTTGAGCTATTAAGAGCCCAAAAGTGAAGCGAACTACTCAAATCAGCCCAGCTACTTCTTGAACCGATACCCATAAAAAAGTTAGGGCCTATAAACTCGGATTTTTATGAATGAAACCTTAGTAAAGCCAAATCGAATACTTTCAATTGATATCTTGAGAGGTTTTGATATGCTGCTAATAATTTTTGCTGATCGATTTTTTATGGGCCTACATGAAGGCGCAGGAACTTCTTTTACAGGATCTTTAGCAAATCAATTTGATCATCCTGAATGGTTTGGGTCTACATTCTATGATATTATCATGCCTTTGTTCTTATTCGTTGTCGGTGCAGTAATTCCATTTTCTTTATCGAAAAGGATGCAAGAAAACACCTCTAAAATGGCTGTTTATGGGAAACTTTTCAAGCGTTTTGTTATCCTATTTATTCTTGGCTGGATTGTTCAGGGGAATCTATTAGCGCTTGATGCTGAGCAGTTTCACATTTTCAGTAACACCCTTCAAGCCATAGCCGTTGGATACTTTTTTTCATGTATTGCATACATCAACTTAAATATAAAGTGGCTCTATTTTATTTTCGCCCTTTGCCTTATTGTGTATGCCTTGATATTAACAGTCCCCAATATTCCAGGTGTCGGAAAAAGTGAATTGTTGCCAGATCGTAATTTTGCTTTGTACATTGATCAATTGGTTTTTGGAAAATTTGACGACGGCCTTCAGTACACTTGGCTACTAACCGGATTAGGGTTTACAGCAACCACCTTATCCGGAATTTTTGCAGGAGAAGTAATTAAATCAAACCTTCCACGAAAAAAAGTAGCCCTTTATTTATTCATTGCAGGCATAGTTGCATTAGCACTAGGGTTGATATGGGGAATATGGCATCCAATTATTAAAAAAATATGGACAAGCTCATTTGTACTTGCATCATCAGGAGTTTGCTACCTATTACTGGCCATGTTCTACTGGATAATTGATGTAAAAGGAAAAATCAAATGGTCATTCCCTTTAAAAGTAATTGGCATGAATGCAATCACGGCATATGTGCTTTCTCATGTAATTAATTTTTCTAAGGTCGCAGACTTCTTAGCGTTTGGATTGGAGCAACACACAGGAGCGTATTATGGAATGATCGCTACAACAGTAGGTTTTGGCCTTCTCTATTTGTTATTATGGTATATGTATCAAAATAAAACATTTATTAAAGTATAAAAACTAAGTTTATTTATTCGGCCTTGGAGTAGAATCTTTGACTAAGCGTAATCCTGTAAAGCTCCGAGCTAATTGCTTTGGCAGCATGGCTTTTACGTCATGGATTCAGCATTTATAACCCATATATCAATACTTTTTATAAAAATCTTCTTGTTAGTTTGGACCAACTAGCATCTTGACTTAATCTTTCTTTCTTGCCAAATCATTTTGAAACACCGAAGAAAGAACTTCATAAAGTTCGGGATGTTTCTCTTTAAAGAGCTCCGGTCGCTCGAAAAAATACTCGCTTGTCACAGCTAGAAACTCCTGATTATTAGTAGCCCCATAAACGTTGATATCGCTTTTCCCCTTCATCATTTCTGCTGTGTTTTCACTAATCAAATTTAGCCAGGGTAAAACAGCTTGATGTTGCATAATAACTGATGGGATACCGTCGACACTTCCATCTTGCTTATCAAAAAGGTGTACAAATTCATGGATTCCTACATTGTGTTTGTCATTCTTTATATCAAAGCCCATTCGTAATGCAGGCTTGGAAAAAATGACTACATGACTCATCACCCCACCATCACCTACCATTCCCGAAATTGTCCGATCCTTGCTCTTAAAGTCATATTCTTCTGTAAATAAATCAGGGTAAAGAAGGACTTCATAAAGGGTTTGATACTCCCATTCAGGGAATCTAAAAATTGGAATGACTGCACTACTCGCTACCAAAAGCCGATCTTCATCATTTACGGAAGTTTTTACTCCGGTAATCCTGATTCTACCCAAGAAATGTTGAATATCTGATTCAAATAAAAGTTTTTCCTCAGGATTAAGGTTTGCATAAAACTGAACTTCCTGCTCAAGGAAAAATCGCCAATCTTCTGGAAATACTTTGGGGACTTTATACCCGCTTTTCTTGACCTTAGAGTTATAAATAAACCGCCCAATAAGAGCGATTAGGGATATGGCAAAGAGGATGGTGAAAGTTGTCAATATTTGTGAGGATTATTTGAATAGGTCTGCAATAAAGAAATTAACAAATGAAAAATAAGGATGTCTGTCTGCTTTATTGGCTGTAAGCAATCCTCTCCCAAATGGCTAGACGCTCTTTCTACCAGCATGAAAGCGACGGGTCACCTAAGTGCAGTTGTGTCTAGAGAGGACACCTACCTCAACTGTACGCTTTGGGTATTTTAGATGGGATTTCGGACCTTTTATAAGGGAGTCGGATAGTTTAGATTGCTCATCTGGCAGTCGATGCAGGGTTATCCTTGATTTAACTGCTGTTTTGACAAAATTCCAATTAAATTTAAAAATAAGCTCTAGCAACTGCACTAAAAATAATCCCTAAACCCTAAAAAATACCTAGAAAAGCGATGAATTCAGAAGCCTGGCATTTCGATGGGAGAACAGCAACGATCAATTACCTGAGCGTATTCTTCAAAATAGCGGGGGAAGGTGAATCGTTAGTTTGTATCCATGGCTTTCCTTCTTCCTCCTGGGACGATGAACCCATTTGGCCTTCCTTAATTGCACGATTTGATACGATAGTAATCGACCTGATTGGACTTGGCAAATCGGCTAAACCAAATCGACCAGTATCAATTAGTTTGTAACCTGCGACTTATTAGTGAGTTTCGGGTTGATGGAGCGGGAGAGTTACTATGACTGTACATCCTACCCCCTCCTCCGTCTGAATCGAAATAGCGCCATAGTGATTTGATACAATTTGTTTGCATAGGGCTAATCCCATTCCCATCCCCTTCGATTCAGCATTTAGCTTGTTAAAAAGTCCAAAAACGTATGTACTATACTTTTTTTCAAACCCCATCCCGTTATCCGTTATTTCGAGCCTGAGGTGATCCGTGTAGCGATATTTATTCTTACTGGCATGGTAGCTGTTTTCTTCTACGATGGTTGCACGAACCTCAATGTGCAAACGAGTTATATCTTTGCGGTTCTCAATGGCATTTTTGATCAATTCCGTAAAAAGCATGACAAATTGAGTGCCGCGGCCTTCGACCCAGGGAAGCTCGGCAATCTCTATCGCAAAATCAGCATAACCGGTCGCCTCTTTAGCGGCGTATGTAGCCTCCTTTATCAGCGCGCCTAACTCTATCGGCATAAATTTTTCATCCTGCGATTCGACGTTGACAAACTGCTGGAGGCAACTGGTTAGGTCTCGTAACCGCTCCACCGTCTCCCGGATTCGCTGCGTGTAGGCGCTAAGCTGCGAATCGGCACTTACCTTCTCCGTGTTAAATAGAATATCGGCAAAGATCCCAATCTTTCGAATCGGCTCTTGCAAATCGTGAGAGAGTACCTTATTGAGCTGAACGTATTCGTTGCTGCGTTGAATCAGGACCGAAATTTGCTGATCTAGCTTCTGCTGATGACTTTCTAGATCATTTTTGAGACTATCCAGCATCGCATTTTCTTCTAGGGCTTTTTGCAACACCTTGTTGGATTCCAATAGCTCGTTCTCGTATTTCTGACGTTCCCAAACCGTAAAACATGCGCATACATTGAGCATCTGTTCGCCTATTATTTCCCGGCTGCCATTGACAATCACCGGAATACTCTGGGACGTTTTGGAACGCAGCATCAAAAATATCTCGCTAACTTTTCCGTTTAGCCGCAGCAGAGGAAAAAAGTGCGTCTGATAAAACATTCGGCTGGATATCGTCAGGATTTGTTCGAAACGCTGACCTGTAAGTTCTTCGGCGCTGTATCCCAAAGCCTCACAAAGAAAAGCATTTACAAATTCAATCTTACCCTTATCATCAAAGGCCAAACAGGCGCAGGGAAGCGACTGGAGCAGATGATCGGCATCAAATATTTGTTTCAAAGCTATGCGGATTGGGTGTGAGATTGCAAATACTGTTTGATCAGCTGAACGGTTTCTTCCGGCGCGCTCATATGGGGGCAATGCCCCGTGGCGTTCATCAGCACCAAGGTACTTGAAGTCAGCTGGTCCCGAAGGTAGTTTCCAACCTCGTTGGGCGCCACCATATCCTCGGCGCACTGAAGAATCAAGGAAGGATGCCGGACTTTTTTGAGGTCCCGGCGGTTGTCGGACAGAAACGTAACTTCAGCAAACTGTCGAGCTATCACCGGATCGGTAGAACAGAAGCTATCCGTCAGTTCTTTACCAAGTTCGGGGTGGTTATCGTTTTTCATCATGGCAGGAGCCAGAAAATTGGCCCAGCCAATATAGTTTTTCTCCATGGTGGCAAGTAGTTCCTCGATATCCTGACTCTCAAAGCCACCTACGTACGCCTGATCGTTGATATATCTTGGTGAAGGGCCGATCAAAATGAGCGCTTTGAAAAAATTGGGTTCTTTGATGGAAGCCAATACGCCTATCATGCTACTTACTGAGTGTCCCACAAAAATGACCTCTTGCAGATCAAGCGCCCGGCATATATC
>JBLGAM010000158.1:0-6957 GCA_047612305.1 Planctomycetota bacterium
TAACAGCATTGCCATTGTTTACCATATACTAAGTCGCTTTTTACCTTTTACAGGTGCAATTGCGGATATACATAATCAAATAAATTAAATCCTTTTAACTCAAAGTATTGACCCTTCCTTTTTCTCCACAGGTCGAAACTATTATCCACAAAATCGTAAAATATTCAAAAATCACAGACCTTTTGCGGCCTATCGGTTAGAAATTTATTTCTGAAAAAACACCACCAAGCCATCTTTCCCAGCCACAGCAATGTCAATTTTCCCATCGCCATTCAGGTCTCCGGTTGAAAAATAAAGTCCGGTTCCTTTGCCTTCACCAAGGGAGCCATAGCTGATCATATTTTTGGTGAAGGAGCTTCCATTCCATTGGAAATAATATAATCCGGCTTCTTCTTTTCCTCCTGGATCCTTGCCATTATGTGCACGATAGCGCTTTCCAGTAACGAGTTCCATCTTTCCATCGCTGTCAAGATCTAGCCATTCCATCGTATGGTATTGGGAATTGAAAGGATCTATTTTATGAGTGATAAAGCTGATATCAGCACCATTTTTCTTTTGCTCCAGCCAAGAAAGGCCGTAATCATGTCCTTGACCTACGATCAAATCGGCTAAGCCATCGGCATTTACGTCTGTCACAATAATCGGAATACTTGCATCTCCCAATTGAAAAACTGGATGATGAATCCATTTTCCGCTTTCCAGATTTTCCGGTGCCTCTAACCAACCATCAGCAATAATCAAATCTCCTCGGCCATCTCCATTTACATCACCGAAACCCAAGCCATGTCCCTGAGTCTCCCAAACCGGCATCTTCTTAAATTCTCCAGTTCCGGTTTTTTGATAATAAGCCAGTGGTTTTCGAGGGGTGTTTGGCACTATCTCCAATGTTCCATCTCCGTCGATATCCCAGGCTCGCATCGTTTCGATATTACCGGTTTCAGCAATCAAGTGGATTGGCCATTCTTTGGAGCTGCCAGGGTTTTCTTTCCAGACAAGTTTGCCTTCAAACCAGCCTCCAGTGATAAAGTCCATTTTGCCATCCGCATTTACATCCATAGCAATGGTGCTAAAATCCTCGTAGTATTCCCCGAAGCGTTTGACTTGGCCGATCATACTTCTGTCGATAAATTCTGGTCCTTTGTACCAAAAACTTCCTGATACCAGATCCATATTCCCATCATTATCCACGTCTATCATTCCGACCGACTCATAGCTTTCGAAAGCTATGAGTTTCTTTTCGAAGGAAATGGTTTGTGCTTTGGTAGAAAAAAAAGCGATGAAAAGGAGGGGAGTTAAGAGATGTTTCATGAAATCAAGATAGGGGAATTGTTGAATAAATGAATCCTGTGGTAAATCCTGACTCGTCTTTAAAAAGGGGATTAGGGGGATTTTTATCTAAATCCCTAATCTCCCATTCTCTAATCCCCCATTCTCCTAATCTCCCATTCTCTAAATCTTCCAATCTTAAAATTCCAATCACTTTTCCATCGGATGAATCTTCAACAATTCTGAAGCATTCCAGAAGTCTTGCTTATCCTTGATTTCTGCTCTGATTTTTTTGACTAAATCTGGCGATACTGGCGAAGCATTATTTCCAAAGGAGTTTCGCACATAGGTCAAGACTGCTGCCACTTCAGTATCATCCAACATCCCTTCATAGGGAGTCATGGGGACTTGGCCAGGATAGATTTTGCCTGCTACTTCCATTTCTCCCATAATTCCTTTTAATACGATCTTAATCATTCGCTCTGGACTGCCAGTTACCCAGGGCGTGCCTCGAAGGGGAGGGAATTGGGAAGCTGAAAGTCCGCCTCCATCGGATTGATGGCAAGTGGAGCAGAAGCCCTCACGAGCGTAGATTTCCTTACCAAGGATAAATAACTCCCGATCCGAACCAGTCAATGAGGATTTGATGTCTTCTTCTTTTTTCTGAGTTACCGAAAGCCCATTTAAATGAGCCACGGCTGTTTCCAGCGTGCCTTTGATCCACAAGTCATCCTGTGGTTGCTTTTCAGCTTCTTCCAGAATTGGCAGGCCTTTTTCTCTCGAAAGCCAGCTGGCTGCCACGATTGCTTCGATTCGTACTTGACCATTTGGATCTTTGGCAGCTGCCATCAGTAGCGCATCCTGATCTTTGACTTGATGACCGGTGTAGCGCACTACTCGAGTGACAGCAGCACGGACCCGGTGATCGGATGATTTTGCAAGTTGATGTAGAAGTTCCTGATCCACTTGATTCGCTCCCCAAGTCACCCAAAGTGCTTCCAGTCGATTATGCTCATAATTTGGGTCATTGTGATCCAAGTTTGCTACCCAGCTTTTTACTGCTGCGGTAACGTCAGCTTTTTCTCTTCCACGCAATTCACGACGGGTGCGATAGCGAGTTCTGTATTCGGGTAATTTTAGATTTTCAAGTAATTCTGGGATACTTGCGCCATCAATTTTAGCTGGCGCAATTAAAGGTCTGCTTGGATAAGTGACTCGATAGATCCGACCATGAACATGATCTCTGAGAGGATCCCGGGCATTGTGCTGCATGTGTCCGATCAGGATATTGTGCCAATCAACGATATAGAGCGAACCATCCGGCGCAAATTCCATATCAACTGGACGGAAATTCCGATCTGTAGAATAGACGAGGTCTTGACGGAATTTAGTATGAAAACCAACTTCGTCTTCCACCATTTCATGTTGCTTGGTACCGAGGAAGCCAATGGTGTTATTGATGATCATATCTCCTTGTACTTCATCAGGGAAGTGGCGGCTATGGATGAATTCCAATCCAGAGGTGGGACGGACCATCTGGGCCTTTTCGATCAGGTTTGGACCCTTGTAATTGGCATTTCCGTAGCGAGGCAAAGTGGATCCTGGAAGCATCCAGTTTACATTTGGACCCGAAGTTTCGGCGTAGAAATTTTGTCCATAGTCATCAAAAGCAATTCCCCACGGGTTTGGGATACTCACTTGATTGACTCGCTCGAGCTGATGGCGCTGAGGTTGGTACCGGTAAAAACCACCATTGGTTGCACGAACTGGCCCGTACGAAGTTTCCACGTTAGAATGTAAAAACACGCCTTCAGCCATATAGATTGCACCGGATTCATCTGTAGTGAAAGCTGAAATCGCATGGTGTGTATCGTGATCATCAAATCCACTCATTAAAATTTCTTTTCGGTCGGCCATATCATCTCCATCATCATCGATCAATAAGATCAGATCATTTCCCTGTGAGACATAGACTCCCTCAGCGGCTAATTCGAATCCAACCGGAATGTGAAGCTCATCTGAGAATGTAGTTTGCTTATCTGCTTTGCCATCATTATCCGTGTCTTCAAGGATAATTAGTTTATCTTTAGGTCGTGGATCACCTGGCTTGTAATGCGGATAACTTGGCATAGTGGCTACCCAAAGTCTCCCTTTATTGTCAAAGGAAAGCTGGACGGGATTTGCTAGATCAGGGAATTCTGATTCGGAAGCGAATAGCTCAATTTTATAGCCTGGAGCTGTTTTGATTTCCTTCAGCGCTTCCTCACCATATTTGTATTCCAAACTTCCGTTTTGATCTGGGTTGAAATTGGTCTGAACATCTGGAAGTGCTTGAGTTTTCGCATCTGCCACTGCCAAATCTTTGAGTTCACCTTTTGTCGCCATCCAGATTGCGGTATCCCGAATTGCTGTCATTTGGCGGATCTTCTCTAATTCAAAGGGGTAATTATCAGGTCCGAAGGGATCATATCTTCTTCCAAATACGTGTACTCCGTTAGGGATTTTATAATCATTTTTCCAAAGCCAATTCTTTTCTATTACCGCATCGTTAACTAAGCTCCTGTCCACATTAGCTTGCACTTTACCTCCAAAAAGTTCGTCTGCAAGGAGTTTTGAGAGTTTTTCATATCCTCCCTCATTAAGCTGAGATCCATCAATGGTGAGATTTAAATCCGATTCGGCATACCATTTTAGACTTGGGGTAAAAGCGTTTACGAAAAGCACCTTATTTAGAGCGGCCACCTCAGACATAGCCTCAGTGTAAAGTTTAATTAACTCATTTTGAGCTTTTCCATCAGGCACATCGATTTTAGCTGAAAGGTCTTCCATCGCTATCGGGGAAACCAATGCCAATTGGGGAATGGTATCACCATTGTATTTCTGCCGTTTGCTATGCTTGATCCAGGCATCCAGTTCAGCTTTGAAATTGTCTAGACCTGCTTTTCCCTGAAAAGATTCATTGAAGCCAAAGAAACCAATCACCACATCTGCTTTTAATCGGGTGAGCCATTGGTCTGGCTTCTCTAAAAACCCTTCACTTCCCGATGGGGTAGCGTATTCATCCTGAAAATCTTGCGCACCCGGAAAAGCCCAAGGATCCTTAGTCCCAGATCTTGGCCGAAAACCTGGCGTATCTGCAGGGTCGCATAGGTTCCGGATGACCAAGTCCTTTTCTGGGAATCTCGTATAAAGCTCAGTTTCGAAATCAGGATAATGCATCATTCTCGAGCCTAAGTTATTACCGACTAGGGCGATGGTGGCATTTGTTTCAAGCTTAAGTTTTTGGTCAGGATTACATGCCAAAAAAAATGAGCTAATCAGAATCAAAGTGACCGGTCTGAAGGAACGAAAGAATGAATGCATAGTAGGGTTTTAGATTACTATGCAGTATAGTAATAATGTATGAAAATTTCAAAAAGGCTTTTTCCCACGGCTTTAATTATATATAATTTATTCAGTATTTAAAATATTTATAGTTAAAACAATATACTGTCCTGTCCTGTGCTGTTATATATAATTTATATAAGGAGAGTGAATTTCAATTATATAAAAACACTCATTTCTTTAAATGAAGATTTTTAGTCCTGCTATAACCTGTTGTAAATATCTGATTTGGCTGACGCTTTCTGAGGCAATCAACGAGACAAGTGGTCCTACGTCGGAAGCATATGAGTACTTGAATTCGGTGAGAGTGAGGGCGACCCTTTCTCCGCTAAGTGGTTTAGACAAAAATCAATTCAGACAGGCGGTATTAAAAGAAAGAAGAATTGAACTTGCATTTGAAAACCACCGATGGTTTGACTTGAAGAGAACCTTGAGTCCTTCTGAAATAAAAACTTTACTCAATGCGTACGGCAAAAAAGAGCGAGAAGATCCCACAACTAGTCGGGGCGGTATACCTTTCTCCCAAGAAGATTACACCTTTGAGGAATACCAAGTTCTCTTTCCAATCCCTGCAGACCAAATTCGGATCAATCCTGCAACTACGCAAAACCCCGGTTATTAATTTGATCTAAGCAAACCACAAAGATTTGATTATCCGTTTGTTTTCCTTTTCCAGTTAATAGTTTTAAGTTAGAAACACTAATTGGAGGAAAGGGGATGGATAATCGAATCTTTAAAAAAATAAGAATAAATAGATGCCTTTAAAAATGAAATCAACACCGAATAGTAAGAGAATTTTTTCTCTTTTGGGAAAGTTGCTAGTCAGCTCCCTTTTTGTCGCGATTCCATTTTACTCATCATTTGCCCAAGTTTTTGGACAGACCATCCCTGATTTTTGGCTTTGGCAATTCCTTGGAAGGCTTCACCCGATGATTGTTCATTTCCCAATTGCCTTACTCATTTTTGCGGCAGTACTTGAATTAGTTACTATTCGGAAATACAACTCCAGATTCCGTCCTGGAATCCACCTTCTTGTCTTGATCGGAGCAATCAGCGCTGTAATTGCGGCGATGTTTGGGTGGTTACTGGCAAATTCGGATGGCATCCAAGGTGAGCTCTTGGACTTGCATCAGAAGTTAGGGATAGCGACGGCAATTCTGAGTTTACTTGTTCTCTTCTTTCTGCAAAAAGTTGGTAAAAAACCTCTCCCCAATCAAATCAAACTTTTTCGTACTTCGCTATTCATTGCGTGTTTGGGAGTTTCAGTTTCTGGACACTTCGGAGCCTCGTTGACACACGGAGAGGAATTCCTCACCGAGATGCTCCCATGGAATGAGGAATTCGACGCACCCGAATCACTTACAATCAACCTTGCAGAATTCACTTCTGATCTTTCAGAGAATCAGGAGATGCTGTTGGTGACTAATGTTCGGTCTGTGCTGGCTCACAATTGCTATAAATGTCATTCAGGTTCAAAGATCAAAGGAGAACTCAGGCTTGATGAGAAAGAATATATCTTTAAAGGTGGAGAAAATGGCCCAATTATTTCGCCTGGAAACCCTTCCCAAAGCGAATTGATTCGGCGTGTTTCTCTTTCCAAGAACCATAAAGATGTCATGCCGTCCAAAGGCAAATCACTCTCAAAAGAAGAAATCTCACTGCTCACACTCTGGATTGAAAAAGGTGCGCTCTGGCCAGATGGTGTGCCTCAACAATCACTCTACCGTGTAGCTGATTTAGCTCCAAGAAAACCAAGTCTCCCAGCTGCCAAGGCCGGGTTGGAAAACCCCATTGATCGTTGGGTAGATCACTATTTCAAAGCAAATGAAATCGACTGGAATGTAAGGGTCGATGATCGGACTTTCCTTAGAAGGATCTATCTGGATGTCATTGGGCTTTTGCCCAGTCCCGAAGATCTGGAACGTTTTCAAGAGGATCCCAATCCACAAAAAAGGCAAGCCATTGCTCAGCAGCTATTAGATCAAAAAGAGGATTATACGCAGCACTGGATGACCTTTTGGAATGATATCTTGAGAAATGATTATACCGGAACAGGATATATCACTAAGGGTCGTTTTGCGATTACGGATTGGCTCTATACCTCCATCAGAGACAATAAGGCATATGACACATTTGTAAAAGAACTCCTTAACCCAACTGAAAAATCAAAGGGCTTTATAGAAGGAATCCGCTGGAGGGGAACTGTCAATGCCAGCCAGCGAATCGAAATGCAAGCGGCTCAAAATGTCGGTCAGGTGATTTTAGGACTTAATCTCAAATGTGCTTCCTGCCACGACAGTTTTATAA
>JBLGAM010000159.1:0-6904 GCA_047612305.1 Planctomycetota bacterium
AAATTAATAAGAAGATCAAATTTGGCACCTCTACCCTAGTTTCATTCAGTGAAAGAAATGGGGAAAACTTTAATCCACTCGGAGGTGCATTAGCGGAAAACCCACTAGGCAAGCCATTTGATGACGAAGGAAACATCATCTTCTTACCTACTTCAGATGGACTCAGAACAAATCCATTTGCTGAAATTGTAGAAGGTGCTCAAGAAGATCTAACTAAAAACTATAGAATATTCAATAGCATTTTTGCGAATTACGAAATCATCCCAGGCCTGAATTACAGATTAGTATTTGGCCCAGATATCACTATTAGTAGAAACGGAAGATTTACTGGTTCTCAAACTAATGCTAGACGAGCTGGTGCTGCTACTGGCAGTGTAAATGATGAGTTCACTTTCAACTACACCTTAGAAAATATCCTTACTTATAGCAAAACATTTAAGGAAGTTCACAATTTAAATTTAACTGCACTTCAATCTATACAGAGAGACAAGTTCGAGCAAACAACCGTAAGTGTTTTAGGGATTCCAGCAGAGTCGCAGTTCTATAATAGATTAGGTGATGCTTCACAGATTACAGGAGCAAATACCAATTTAATAGAGTGGTCATTAATGTCTTTTATGGGCAGACTGAACTATGACTATAAAAACAAATTCTTACTTACTGCGACTTTAAGAGCAGATGGTAGCTCTAGATTCGGTGAAAACAACCGATTTGGTTATTTCCCATCAGTTGCAGTTGGATGGAATATCCACTCAGAGAGCTTTATGCAAAATTCATCAACTGTAGACCAATTGAAATTTAGAGTTTCTTATGGTGAAATTGGAAACCAAGCGATCAACCCTTATCAGACGCAAGCACTCTTAGGTAGAACAAGTTATGCATTTGGAAATTCTGCCGCCTATGGATACAGACCAAACACAATTGGTAACCCAGATTTAAGATGGGAGACTTCAACAACTCTAAACGTCGGTTTGGATTTTGCGCTTTGGAAAAGTAGAGTATTTGGCGCCTTGGAATATTATATTACTAATACTTCCGATCTTTTGGCTCCACAGCCACTTCCTAACTCAACAGGATTTGGAGGTTTCACTACCAACATCGGCGAGACGCAAAACCGCGGTATTGAATTGACACTTTCTACCTTGAATATTGAAAAAGGAGATTTCACTTGGACCACTGATTTGATTTTCACTAAAAACACAGAGAAAATCATCTCACTTCCAAACGGTGATGATATTTCAGCCGGTAGATTTATTGGTCAACCATTAACCATTTTCTATGACTTGAAGAAAATTGGTATCTGGCAAACAAGTGAATTAGATCAAGCAAAAGCTTTCGGAAGTGTACCAGGCGAGATTAAAATTGAAGACTTTAATGGGGATGGTAAAATCAACGCAGATGATAGACAATTCTTAGGATCTGCAGTGGCTGATTTTGCAATGGGTATGACCAATAGATTCTCGTACAAAGGCTTTGACTTCTCTTTCTTCCTATATGGAAGATTTGGATCAATGCTCAGATCTCAGTTCCATACTTCGAACAACTCTTTGGCTGGTAGATATAACAATTTAGATATTGATTATTGGACTCCAAATAACCCTACCAATTCTTATCCTAGACCAAATGTAAATCAGGAAAGTGCGAAGTATGCAAGTTCTATGGAATACTTCGATGGTACCTTCATTAAGGTGAGAAACATAAACTTAGGTTATAACTTCACTCCGGAAGCTGCTAAGAAAATTGGCATGACTAGTTTGAGGATTTATACCAGTATTCAACAGCCTTTCATTTTTGCCAATTATAGATCAGAACACAAAGGAATCGATCCAGAGGTCTTTATAGACGGAGAACAAGGTGTAGGGGGCGGAACAGTCAATGCAAACGTATCTCCTGCGGTTACTTCATTCACATTTGGTATTAATGCAAAATTCTAACCAGCGATGAAAAAATTAGCAATAAAAATAAACATTTGGGCTAAGTCTTCGGCCCTAATCCTAGGGATTTCAATAATGGCCTCCTGTAGTGGATTTCTTGATGAAGAAGTAGTATCACAAATTGGTAATGACTACCTCACCACACCTAAGGGTCTTAATGATGGTGTCAATGCAGCATATAGCACTATGAGAGCATGGTACGGAACTGAGCGTGGAAACAACTTGACGATTTTCGGAACCGATACTTATACCAATGGTGCGGATGGTTCTTGGAAATTCATGAATACCTATACCAATCAATTTGATACACAAAACGGTCATATACGTGAACTTTGGGATGAATTATACCGCGGGATAAACACAAGTAATGCAGTAATAGATAGATCAGTTGATGTAACAGGAGTATCCCAATCCGTAGTATTACAAAGAGTATCAGAAGCCAAATTTATCCGAGCACACCATTATTTCGTTATGGTGCAGTTATTTGGAGGAGTTGATTTACAGCTTTCTGAAACTACAGTTCCTACTAAAGAAGTAACAAGAGCATCTGTAGCCTCTATTTATGCTGCTATCATTCAAGACCTGGAAGAAGCTATTCCAAATTTGGAAGCAAAAGCTAAGTCAAGTGATTTTGGAAGAGCGACTAGACCTGCGGCAGAGCATTTACTTGGGCGGGTATATCTTACCAAAGCTACTTCAGAAGCAAAAGAATCATCTGATTATGCGAAAGCTGAGCTGTTATTACAAAGTGTAATTACTAATTATGGGTTGGTTTTACTTCCTGATTTCGCTGATGTACACGCATTTGGCAATGAAATCAATGATGAGGTAATCTGGTCTATTCAATACACTAGAGATCCTCTTACAAATGGTGGAGGAAATAATGCTCACGTATTTTTCCTGATGGAATATGACAATCAACCAGGAATGATAAGAGACACAGAAAATGGTAGACCTTTTAAGCGCTTTAGGCCAACGGATTATACCTTAAACACTATTTTCGCAGATCGTGTAAATGATTCAAGATATAAGAAGTCCTACCGTGATAATTTTCTTTCAAATCGACCAGGTACTTACAATACTTCATTTGATAAGTCAAAATCTACAGTAACTTTTGCGCAAGGTGATACTACCATATGGCTACCCGGCTATAATATACCGACATCAGAAAGAGCAAAATATCCTTATCAAGTCCTAACTCCAGAGCTTTACACGGAAAGAGTTTTTCCTGCATTAAGAAAGCATATGGATCCAGGAAGAGTTGACCGTACTCAGTTTGAAGGGGGAAGAGATTACATTGCTATGAGATTGGCTGATACTTACTTAATGCTTGCTGAAGCTCAATTCCGTCAAGGAAAAATCGGTCCTGCTACAGCCAATATAAATATGGTAAGGAGAAGAGCTGCATTCCCAGGAAAAGAGTCTGAAATGGAGATTTCTGAATCAGAATTGACTTTTGAATTCATCACAGAAGAAAGGGAAAGAGAACTGATTGGTGAACAAAGTAGATGGTTAGACCTGAAACGTTGGGGTATCTTGATTGAAAGAGTGAAGTTATATAACCCACAAGCTGCACCAAACATCCAGAGCTTTCATGTTTTGAGACCAATTCCTCAGAATCAAATTGATCGAGCTGAAGGAACTTCAAGCGCATTTCCACAAAACCCAGGATATTAGTAGATACATATAGATTTGGATAAAACAGAAAAAGCTGCTCTAAATTAGAGCAGCTTTTTTGTTATTCACACTCTTTAAAGTTGCTTAAGCACTGAGGTTTAATAGTGCTGCTTTAGGGAAAAAGATCTTATTACTCCGCTACCGTAGAAGATCGAATGGTGATCTTAGATGGGATAGTAATTACTTGATTAATCAATTCAAAATGCTTTGGCTTAGTCAATTTTCCAATTAGTAACTTGGCACATTCTTGACCGATCGTCAAGGTAGGTTGATTTATAGTCGTCAGGGAAGGATTTAGAAGTCCAGCCATTGACGTATTTGCGAAGCTAATAATTTTCAAATCTTCTGGAATGCGGATTTTTGTTCGTTTCACCGCGTGATAAGTAGCAATGGCTAATTTTTCCACGGTTGACAAAATACCGTCTGGCCGGTCATCTGACCAAAGCATGTCTGTAATCAATTTTATATTTTCTTCTTCTGACATACAGCAATTCAAGCTAAAGGTAGGTTCCGCGACAAGTCCAGCTTCGTTTATAGCATCGCAGTAGCCTCTATAGCGTTCTTTGGTAATTGAAAGCTCCTTGCTGATCATTAAGAAAGCTATTTTTTTACAATCCTGCTGGATGAGATGTTTGGTTCCTTCGTAAGCACTTTCATAATCATTGGTAATGAATTTAGTAGTTGGGATTTCATCACAGATCCGGTCAAAAAACAGCAAGGGGAGTCCCCTATCATAAAGCTTCTGTAAATGTGAGACATCACTTGTTTGACTGGAAACGGACATTACCACTGCGTCGGCTCTCCCATTTAATAATAGGTTTACGATTTTCTTCTCTCGGTCTACATCTTCGTGGGTATTGTATACCAGCAGATGATAACCATGCTCTTGGGCGATCTCCTCTATTCCATCGATCACCTGTGCAAAGAAATTATTGATCCGCTCCGGAATAATCACAGCAATAGTTTTGCTTTTATTCTCCCGAAGGCTTCTCGCAAACTGATTAGGATGATAATTCAACTTCTCTGCCATCCAGATTACTTTCTTTTTGGTTTCTTCGCTTATCTCATAGCTATCATTGAGCGCACGAGAAACTGTAGACGGTGCTAATTTGAGTTCAGCGGCTAATTGTTTGAGGTTTATGCCTGCAGCCATAGTATTTTAGGTTTTTGGGGTCTTTGGGTGTTGGAAAATACAAAACCTTATTAAGAATTACCCAAAATGGATCCTTATTTTCGCAATCGTTTCCGTATTTTAAAATGATTCCGGGTTATAATCAGCCTAATTTAAAGTACCGAAAACCTAACTCAAACGCTCTCAATAAAACATGTCTTTAGCTGCAATACACACTCCATTCCTATCCGAAGATTTTCTTTTGCAAAATGAGTATGCCCGAGCCTTGTATCATAACTACGCGAAAAACCTTCCGATAATTGATTATCACAATCACCTCTCTCCAAACGAGATCAATCAAAATAAAAAATTTGAGAACCTTTCGAAGATTTGGTTGGCTGGCGATCATTACAAGTGGAGAGCCATGCGTACTTTAGGCATCAATGAGCATTTTATTACTGGAAATGCTTCAGATGCAGAGAAATTTCTAAAATGGGGACAGACTGTTCCTTTTACCATGAGGAATCCACTTTATCATTGGTCTCACTTAGAACTAAAGCGCTATTTTGGAATTGAGGAACTCCTGAATGAAGCTTCTGCCAAGGAAATTTATGAAGCCTGTAATTCAAAGTTGCAAACTGATGAATTTTCCACCTTGGGATTACTGAATCAGATGAACGTAGAAACTGTCTGTACTACAGATGATCCTACTGATGATTTGGCTGAGCATGTCTCTTTTGTATCAAAACAAACTAAGCTACAGCTACATCCTGCTTTCAGACCTGACAAGGCTTACACTGTAGAGGAGCCTAAAGTTTATCGGGCTTATCTGGATCGATTAACCACTTCAAGCGGTGTATCTATTAATTCCTTTGACACCCTTTTGGAAGCCCTGTCTAATCGAATCGACTATTTCCATCTGCGCGGCTGTAGACTTTCTGATCATGGATTGGAGCAGCTATATTTTTTCCAGGAAAATGAATTCAACATCGATACCTTATTCCAGCATCTGTTGCAGGGCAAAATCCTAAATCCCCGAGAAGTGAAGTTCTTTAAATTCAAGACTCTCGCTGCCTTATGTAAGCTATACCATAACAAAGGCTGGGTGCAACAATTTCATCTTGGAGCATTACGAAATACGAATTCTAGGTCTCTGAAAATTCTAGGTCCTGATACCGGTTTCGATTCCATTGGAGATTTTGATCAGGCAAAGAGCCTCGCTGGCTTTTTAAACGAACTTGACTCAACCGATCAACTGGCCAAAACAGTACTTTATAACTTGAATCCACGAGACAATGAGGTTTTGGCAACTATGATCGGCAACTTCAATGATGGATCCTCAAAAGGGAAAATTCAATTTGGCTCGGGCTGGTGGTACATGGATCAGAAAGATGGCATGGAAAAGCAATTGAATACCCTTTCCAACATGGGACTGGTCAGCTGTTTTATAGGAATGCTCACTGATTCAAGAAGCTTTCTATCCTTTCCAAGACATGAATATTTCAGAAGGATTCTCTGCAATTTATTTGGCAAAGATGTTGCCAATGGTGAGCTACCTTGGGATGAAGAGTGGCTTGGGAAGCTAATTACCGACATTTGCTATACCAATGCCAAAAACTATTTTGATTTTAGCCCCTCAAACTTTAAAAGTTAATTATGCCTGATTCTTTATTTTCCCTTAAAGGAAAAAAAATTGTGTTCACTGGTGCCGCCGGGGTATTGGGTAGTGCCATGTGTAAGTACCTAGCTGCTAATGGAGCAACACTCATTTTACTAGGCCGAACAGCGTCCAAAATTGATTCATTAAAGATTGAGATAATTGAGGCTGGAGGAAATGCCGAAAGCTACGCTGTTGACGTGACGGATGAGGAAGCTTTGGTTCAGCTTACAGATAAGCTCGCTGCAAAATTTGGTGAAATAGACATTTTGATCAATGGCGCCGGAGGAAATATGCCCGGAGCTGTAATTCGACCTGACCAAACATTCTTGGACTTAGATTCGGATTCTTTGAAAAAAGTGGTAGACCTCAATTTCCTTGGAACTATACTTCCTACCAAAGCACTGCTTCCTTTGATGCTCAAATCAGGAAAAGGAAACATCATCAATATTTCCTCAATGGCGGCTTCAAGACCAATGACCAGAGTAATGGGTTATGCTGCGGCAAAAGCCGCTATAGATAATT